>JBBSRE010000206.1:0-5583 GCA_038243365.1 Burkholderiales bacterium
ATTTACATCTTCATCGTGCTGATTTTTTATTACGCGAAAAAGATGGGCGACATTGATCGTCGGTTCAATGTGCAGGAAGAATAAGGACTGATCCATCATGTCTCTTCAAACCACCATCTACATCTTTGTCGGTCTGAGCTTCGCGCTCTACATCGGCATCGCCATTTGGGCCCGCGCGGGCTCAACGAGCGAGTTCTATGCTGCCGGCGGCAGCGTGCACCCGATCACCAACGGCATGGCCACTGCGGCTGACTGGATGAGCGCTGCGTCGTTCATCTCCATGGCCGGCCTGATCTCCAACATGGGCTACGGCGGCGGTCTGTTCCTGATGGGCTGGACGGGTGGCTATGTGCTGTTGGCCATGCTGCTCGCGCCTTACCTGCGCAAGTTCGGCAAGTTCACGGTGCCTCAGTTCATCGGTGATCGCTTTTATTCGAAGACGGCCAGCACGATCGCTGTGGTCTGCCTGCTGATCGCATCGCTCACCTACATCATCGGACAGATGACGGGCGTGGGCGTGGCGTTCTCACGCTTCCTGGGCGTTACTGCCAGCACCGGCATTTACGTGGGCATGGCCATCGTTTTTGCCTACGCAGTGTTTGGCGGCATGAAAGGCATTACCTATACCCAGGTGGCGCAATACGTCGTGCTGATTCTGGCGTTCACGGTCCCTGCTGTCTTCATCTCGCTCGCGCTGACGGGCAACGTGTTTCCGCAGTTGGGCCTTGGTGGCAACTACCGCGGTACCGACATGACGCTGCTGGCCAAGCTCGACAGCGTGGTGACCGACTTGGGCTTTGGCAAGTACACGACGTCTGTTCCGGGCAGCAAGCTGAACATGTTCATGTACACGCTGTCGCTCATGATCGGCACGGCTGGTTTGCCACACGTCATCATGAGATTCTTCACGGTTCCTTCGGTGAAAGATGCTCGTTTGTCGGCTGGCTGGGCATTGGTGTTCATCGCCATTTTGTACACCACGGCTCCTGCTGTGGGCGCCATGGCCAAATTGAACCTGCACGCTACGGTCAATACGGCAGTGAAGTCTGGTGGCGATTTGTATGCACCTGAGTCCAGCATCGAGGCCAAGACGCAACCTGCCTGGATGAACCGTTGGGAAGAGACGGGTCTGCTGAAGTGGGAAGACAAGAATGGTGACGGCCGCATTCAGTACTACAACGACAAGACCAAGGACCAGGCAGTGCTGGCCAAAGCTGCCGGCGCAGGCTGGAAAGGCAACGAGCTGATGGTCAACCCCGACATCATCGTGCTGGCCAACCCCGAAATCGCGCTGCTGCCCAACTGGGTGATCGGCCTGGTCGCTGCGGGTGGTTTGGCTGCGGCGCTGTCCACGGCTGCCGGTCTGCTGATGGCGATCTCCTCTGCCGTATCGCATGACCTGGTGAAGACTGTGTTCAATCCGAACATCAGCGAGAAGAACGAGCTGCTCGCTGGCAAGATCTCCATGGCCGTGGCGGTGGTAGTGGCAGGCTATCTGGGCCTCAATCCGCCAGGGTTCGCGGCGGGGACGGTGGCACTGGCATTCGGTATTGCCGCCAGTTCGCTGTTCCCGGCCATCATGATGGGTATCTTTAGCAAGAAGATGAACAAGGAAGGAGCCATGTCCGGCATGCTGGCGGGCTTGTTCTTCACCCTGTTCTACGTGTTTGCACACAAAGGCATCTTCTTCATCAAGGGCACCGAATACCTGGGTCTGATCGGCGGCGCCAACAGCTTCTTTGGTATTACGCCTGAGGCTATTGGTGCAGTCGGCGCGATGGTGAACTTCCTGGTCGCCTTCCTGGTGGACAAAGTCACGGCGCCTCCTCCGGCCCATATTCAGGCCATGGTGGAAGCGGTGCGGATTCCACGCGGATCGAAATTGGTGGGCGGCGCGCACTGAAAATGCGCTAATCGGAGTGTTTGAGAGCCCCTGCTCATGCGGGGGCCCGCACAATAAGGCCCCGTCGGCGTTGCCCGGCAGGGCCTTTTTTACTGAGTGGTGCGGCCTTCAAGTTGCGCCACCGAGTCTGTTTTCTGGGAGCTTTGCATGGTGTTTGATGTCAGCGTTGCCTTGACGTGGATTCTTTTTCTTGCGTTGTTTCCCATAGGATTTTTCTGGTTCCGGCGCGCCTGGCGCATCGTGGTTCAGCGCGATTTTTCCGAGGTCGCCCTCAAGGGCGGAGAACCGCCGCCTGACGCCGAAAAATATGCTCCTTACGTGATGCTGATCAATCTGCTGGCGGGCACCGTCGCTGCGTCCGTCATTGTTGGAGTGGCGCTTGGACGGCTCGACTACAACACCTGGACGGCCATGGCCGGAAGCACCATTTGGTGCAAGTTTTTTCTGGATTTCGCGATTTCGCGATTTGCGCATTCTTCATCGCGCATCAAGCCGCAACGCCCTGCCGGGAAGTAAGTCCACGGTAAGTGCACGGCGCACAATGGGTGGCGCGGCTCCATGCCGCGCCCTCTGCATTACCGGAGACTGCCGTGAAGCACCAACTGCGGTCCCAGCGCCTCGGCGCCTTGTTTGCCGCAGGTTGGCTGCTGCTCAATTTCCCTTTGCTGGCGTTGTGGGACAGCGACGCTGCGGTGGGCGGCATTCCGGTGTTCCCGCTGGCGCTGTTTGGTATCTGGGCTGGTCTGATCGCCACCGTTGCCTGGTGGATGGAAGTGACGCCGGCCCGGGAGTCTGATGGCCTCGCAGGCATCCAGCTGGACTCAGTCAACCGACCCGGCTCAAAGTTCGCATCTGCTGCATCTCCCGAGTCACTTGCGACACCGCCAGACACAGCGCCGACGTCGGCGGACAGTGGCTGACCACCATGCTCCAAGCGCCCCTGGTCATCGGAACTTCTCTCGCCTACTTGCTGCTGCTGGTGGGCGTGGCGTACTGGGCCGACCGGCGCGCAGCGCAGCAGCGCTCGGTCATTGCCAAGCCTTGGGTGTACGCGCTGTCGATGGCGGTCTACTGCACCGCCTGGACATTTTTCGGCAGCGTGGAGCGCGCTGCCACCGGCGGCGTGTGGTTTCTGCCGATCTACCTCGGCCCGACGCTGGCCATGGTGCTGGGCTGGGTGGTAGTGCGCAAGATGATCCGCATTGCCAAGACGCACCGCATCACCTCGATTGCTGATTTCATTGCCAGCCGCTATGGCAAGAGCCAGGCGCTGGCGGCGCTGGTCACGCTGGTCGCGGTCATCGGTTTGGTGCCGTACATCGCGCTGCAGCTCAAAGCGGTGTCGTCAGGCTACGCGCTGCTGACGTCCGGCGCTGCTGCCACGCTGGAGCATCCACACTGGACCCAGGACAGCGCGTTTTACGTTGCCATTGCACTGGCCGGCTTCGGCATCGTGTTCGGCGCCCGACATCTGGACACGACCGAACGGCACGAGGGCATGGTGGCGGCGATCGCCTTCGAATCACTGGTCAAGCTGGTCGCGTTCTTGAGCGTGGGCTTGTTTGTGGTGTACGGCATGTTCAACGGCCTGGGCGATATCTTCACCCGCGCCCGCGCGAACCCAGAGCTCGCGTTACTGCTGCGGCCTGAACAGGGCGGCAGCTTTTCGTGGGCCCAATGGCTAGGCTTGATGGTGCTCGCCATGTGCGCTGCGCTGGTGCTGCCGCGTCAGTTCCAGGTGATGGTGGTGGAGAACGTGCACGAAGACCATGTGCGCCGCGCAGCGTGGCTGTTTCCTCTGTACCTGCTGCTCATCAACCTGTTTGTGCTGCCGATCGCGCTGGGAGGCTTGCTCTATTTCGGCGAGGGTGGGAACAACCCCGAGCATTTCGTGCTGTCGCTTCCGCTGGCCGCCGGGCAGGAGGCACTGGCACTGCTGGTGTTCGTCGGCGGGCTTTCCGCGGCCACAGGCATGGTGGTCGTCGAGACCGTGGCGATCTCCACCATGGTCAGCAACGAGTTGGCCTTGCCGCTGTTGCTTCGGTTCCGACTGTTGGGGTCAGCCCGCCAGCCGCGCGATTTCACCGCGCCGCTGCTGCTCATCCGGCGCGCCGCCATCGTGGGTGTGCTGCTGCTCGGCTACGTGTATTTCCAGCTGGCTGGCGATGCCTATGCGCTCGCCAGTATCGGACTCATCAGTTTTGCGGCCGTGGCGCAGCTCGCTCCCGTGCTGCTCGGCGGCATGTACTGGCGCGGTGGCACGCGGGTGGGTGCTCTGGCCGGTCTGTTGGCAGGCTTCGGGGTCTGGGTCTACACCTTGATGCTGCCCTCCATTGCCAAATCGGGCTGGATGGATGCCAGCTTCATTCATGAGGGTGCCTGGGGCATTGCGTGGCTCAGGCCCGAGGCGCTGCTGGGTTTGACGGGGCTCGACAACCTGACCCATTCCTTGTTCTGGAGCCTGTTGGCCAATGGCACCGCCTACCTGGTCGGCTCGCTGTGGCGCGCGCCATCGGGTCGCGAGGCCAGCCAGGCGCTGCTGTTCGTCGATGTGTTTCAGCGCGGCGCGGAGCAGACGCCGGTGTTCTGGCGGGGTCGCAAGGACGCCGCTCAGCTGCGCCATCTGTGCGAACGCTTTCTGGGTGCGGAGAAGGCCGGTGCGCTGTGGCTTAGCTATGCCGAGCAGGCCGGAGCGCCGCCGGGCCAGCGCCTGCAGGCAGACGCGCGGCTGGTGCAGTTTGTGGAGGCGCAACTGGCGGGGGCCGTGGGCAGCGCATCGGCCCGGGTATTGGTGGCCTCGGTGTCGGACGAGGAATCGCTCAGCCCGCGTGACGTGCTGGCCATGCTGGACGAGGCGTCACAGTTGCGCAGCTACTCGCGTGCGCTGGAGGCGAAGTCTCAATCGCTGGAGCGCGCCACCAGCGAGCTGCGCAGCGCGAACGAACAGCTCAAGAGCCTGGACCGTTTAAAGGACGATTTCATGTCGTCGATGACGCATGAGCTGCGCACACCACTCACGTCGATCCGGGCGCTGGCGGAAATCCTGCAGGGCGATATCGACATCGATCCGGCGCAGCGCCAACGCTTCGTAGACATCATCGTGCAGGAGACCGAGCGGCTCAGCCGCCTGGTCAACCAGGTGCTCGACATGGCGCGCATGGAAGGCGGGCATGTGGATTGGGCGTTGCAGGCCGTCGATGTACGCACGGTGCTGGAAAGCGCCGCGGCCACCACTTTGCCGGTGGTGCGCTCTCGCGGCGGGCAGCTGCAGCTAGACCTGGCCGACACGCTGCCGGTGCTTCAGGCCGACCCGGACCGTTTGCTGCAGGTGGTGCTGAACCTGCTGTCCAATGCTGCCAAGTTCATGCCGCCTGATGGCGGGCTGGTGCAGGTGCGTGCCGAGGGCGATGCGCGCGGCGTTACGGTGTGCGTGCAAGACAACGGTGCTGGGGTGCCGGTCGGGCATGAGCAGTTGATTTTTGAGCGGTTCCACCAAGCCGGCACGCCGCGGCCAGGCGGCCAGGGGTCGGGGCTGGGGCTGCCGATAAGCCGGCACATCGTGGAGCATTTTGGCGGACGCTTGTGGCTGCGAGAGACCGCAGAGCCCGGCGCCTGTTTTTGTTTTTGGTGGCCCCTGCGACCCACCTTGCGAGGAGAGACTGAATCATGAGCTACAAAAT
>JBBSRE010000207.1:0-5560 GCA_038243365.1 Burkholderiales bacterium
CAACCTCACGCTGTACAAGCTGTTGGCGGTGATGGAAGGCGACCTGGGCGACGTGCTGACCGCCCTCGCCCACGCGCGCGAAGCCGAGCTGCTAGAAGAGTTTGAAGTCGGCGCGCTGTGAGCTGCGCCTGCTCCAACAAAATTACATGCCAAACAGGCCTCTAGCGCATACTCCACCTGCGCAAGCAGCTATCACCACCATAGCAAATCGGCTCGTTCAAATGCAGGCGCAAGGCTTGGGTCGCATCGACGCCCAGCTGCTGATGCTGCACGCCATCCACCAACCAAATGCCGGGCGTGCCTGGCTGATCATTCATGGCGACGACGCACTGCCACCGGAGGCCGCCGATGCACTGGACGCCCTTTTCGCAAGGCGCCTCGCCGGCGAACCGGTGGCCTACCTCACAGGACGCAAACCGTTTTACGGCCTGGACCTTCAGATCGATGCCCGCGTACTCGACCCTCGGCCCGACACCGAAACCCTGGTCGACTGGGCGCTGGAGCAGCTTGCCGGCCACGCTGCACCTCGGGTGCTCGACCTGGGAACAGGCAGCGGCGCCATTGCCCTGGCGCTGGCCCACGCCGCACCGCAGGCAAGCGTGCTGGCGGTGGACCAGAGCGAAGACGCACTGGCAGTGGCGCGGGCCAATGCCAAGAGCCTGAACTTGCCGGTGCGTTTTTTGCAATCCGACTGGTTCTCCAACGTCGAGGGTGTTTTCGATCTCATCGTCTCCAACCCGCCGTACATCGCCGAGGGCGACCCCCACCTGCCAGCACTGCGGCACGAACCTCTGGCTGCACTGGTGTCGGGGCCTGACGGTCTGCGCGACCTGCGTACCATCGCAACCGGTGCGCCGGCCCACTTGGCCGCAGGGGCCTGGCTGCTGCTGGAGCACGGCTGGGACCAGTCGGCCGCCGTGCGGGCATTGATGCTAATTCAGGGGTTTGATGCGGTGCAAACCCGCAATGACCTTGCAGGCACAGGGCGTTGCACCGGCGGGCGCTGGCCCGGAGTGAAATAATGGCACTTATTCCAACGGCTGTTGAAAAGCCTCAATTCCTGGAGCCCCCCATGAGCGACACCCAGAAACGCATCGACGATCTCGTCAAATCCAGCAATGTTCTTCTGTTTATGAAGGGCACAGCCAGCTTCCCGATGTGCGGGTTCTCCGGCCGGGCCATCCAGATTCTGAAGGCATGTGACGTGGATCCCAAAGCCATCACCACCGTGAACGTGCTGGAAGACGAAGAAATTCGACAGGCCATCAAGGAATACAGCCAGTGGCCGACCATTCCGCAGCTTTATGTGAATGGCGAGTTTGTCGGTGGCTCGGACATCATGATGGAGATGTACGAGTCAGGTGAGCTCAAGCAGACGCTGGGAACCTGAGCGACGGCTCTGCTCACAGTTAGCCACAAATTGCGCTAGCGCCAAGCCGAGTTCCCACCGGAACGAGCCGCCCCAAGGCGGCTTTTTTGCGCCTTGTCTCGCGGTGATAACTGCTCATCGGCCCTCGCCTTTGCCCTCTAAACTTGCGGCTGCGCGCGACGCGCCGTAATCACATGCCGCAAGATCTTTTCTTCATTGCCCTGCTCATCGCCGCCAGCGCATTTTTTTCGGCGGCCGAAATTTCGCTGGCGGCTTCGCGCCGCTTGCGTCTGCGCCAACTGGCGGACGATGGCGACGCGCGCGCCGAGCGTGTCATGCGTGTGCAGGAGCAGCCGGGCGACTACTTCACCGTGGTGCAGATCGGCCAGAACGCGGTCGCCATCCTGGGCGGCATTGTGGGCGAGAGCGCGCTGAGCCCCACGTTCACCGCACAGCTCGCGCGCTGGGTGTCCCCTGCCATGGCGGGCAGCCTGGGCTTTTTCGCCTCGTTCCTGCTGGTGACGTCGCTCTTCATCTTGTTCGCCGACCTGGTGCCAAAGCGGCTGGGCATGGCTGACCCTGAACCCATGGCCGTACGGCTGATGCGCCCCATGGCGTTCTGCATGGCGGTGCTGAAACCCCTGGTGTGGCTCTACAGCCGCAGCGCAGACGCGCTGTTTCGGCTGATGGGCCTGTCTTCCTTGCGTGACGACCGCATTACTTCCGACGACGTGCTGGCGATGATGGAGGCAGGCGCACGCGCGGGGGTACTGGCGGCGCGCGAGCAGCGAGTGATCGCCAACGTGTTTGAGCTCGATACCCGCACCGTTTCCAGCGCCATGTCGCAGCGCGACCGCGTGGCCTTCTTCCTACGGGATGACCCCGACGACGTGATCCGCCTGCGCATTGCGGCCGAGCCGTTCTCCACCTACCCGGTGTGCGAGGGGGATATCGACCACGTGGTGGGCTACGTGGACGCGAAGGACCTCTTCCAGCGGGTGCTCAACGACCAGACGATTTCCCTGCAAGATGACAGCCTGGTGCACAAGGCGCTCATCGTGCCTGACCGGCTCACGCTGTCGGAAGTGCTGGAGCAGTTTCAGCAGGCGCACGAAGACTTCGCCATCATCGTCAACGAATACAGCCTGGTCGTCGGCGTAGTCACCTTGAACGATGTGATGAGCACGGTGATGGGCGATTTGGTTTCGCCGTTCGATGAAGAGCAGATTGTTCGGCGTGATCAGGACTCCTGGCTGATCGATGGCATCACGCCGATTGAAGACGTGCTCCACGCCCTCAGCATCGACGAACTGCCCCATGAAACCGAGTATGAAACCCTGGCCGGGTTTTTGATGGTGATGCTGCGCCGCGTGCCACGCCGCACCGACAGCGTACTGTGGGGCGGCTACAAGTTCGAGGTGATGGATGTGGACAGCTACCGCATCGACCAGGTGCTGGTCTTGCGCACTCCGTCCAGCAGCGGCACACCGACCCCGCCGCCGCTGGTGGTGCAAGCTGCGGTGGAATGAGCTGACGCAGTCAGCCGGTTAGCCGGTTAGCCCGTTAGCCGGTCGTCGAAAGTCCAATTGCGCTGCGCAGAAAACACCGCGTTCGGGTACGGCGCACGTCCGCGACTGCCGTTGTAACGGCCAAGCGTCATGAACAAATCACCTTTTTCACGGTCCAGATAGTGACGCAAGATGACGCAGCCAAAGCGCAGATTGGTTTGCAGCTGGAACAGCTTGGTCGCGTCGCCGTCGCCGATGACGCGCGTCCAAAAAGGCATCACCTGCATGTAGCCACGAGCACCGACACTGGATACCGCGTATTTGCGAAATGCGCTCTCAACCTGAACCAAGCCGAGCACCAACGACACATTGAGGCCGGCGCGCCGGCTCTCGTACCAGACGGTCTGAAGAAAGTCGCGGCGCACCTGCCACTCGGGTTTGCGCCTGCGCAGTCGATCGCTCATGGTTCCAAGCCAGCGGAGGTACAGAATGCGATCTTCGGTGCTGGCGAAGGCCAGTTCGGGCGGCGCGCTGTAGCCAATCGCCGATGTCAACGCTGAGCGAACTGAATCGGCCAGCGGCTCCTCCAGCTGGCCGCTGGCATGTGCGCTGCCCGGGAGCCACCAGGCGGACGAAGCCAAGGCAGGCAATGCGCCCATGCAGGCGCGGCGAGACAAGCCTCCGCTCATGCGGCGAGCCGGCCTTGAACGTAAGCCAGAATGTCGTTCGCAGCGACTTTGGTTGAAGCCTCGTCACGGCGGTGCTGGTATTCGACCTCGCCCTGCTTGAGGCCGCGATCGCCAATGGTGATGCGGTGCGGCACACCGATCAATTCCCAATCGGCGAACATGGCGCCGGGGCGCTCGCCGCGGTCGTCCAGAATCACATCCACGCCCGCCGCCAGCAATTGCTGGTACAGCGCTTCTGCAGCCGTCTTCACTTCTGGGAACCGATCAGGCGTGATGGCGCAGATCACCACCGTGAACGGCGCAATCGCGTCCGGCCAGATGATGCCGCGTGCGTCGTGGTTCTGCTCAATGGCGGCGGCCGGCAGACGGGTGATGCCGATGCCATAGCAGCCCATTTCGAAGAACTGCGGTTTGCCGTCTTCGCCCAGAAAAGTAGCGTTCATGGCGCGGCTGTATTTGGTGCCTAAATAGAACACATGGCCGACCTCGATGCCGCGCTCGATAGCCAACGCGCCGCCGCCGTCTGGCGAAGCATCACCCGCCACCACGTTTCGGATGTCGGCCACCAGATGGGGCTCCGGCAGATCGCGGCCAAAGTTAACGTTGGTGTAATGAAAATCGGGCGCGTTGGCTCCGCAGATCCAGTCAGCCATCACTGCGACTTCGCGGTCCACCACTAAATGCACGGGCGCTAGCAGACCGATAGGCCCCAAGTATCCTGGCTCGGAGCCGAAATGGGCTTTGATCTCTGGCACCGTAGCAAAGCGAAAGCCCGCATCCAAGCCTGGCAGCTTGCCGACCTTGATCTCGTTCATATCGTGATCGCCGCGCAGTAGCAGAAGCCAGATCTCGACTTTAATGACCTCCCCGGTTTCATTGGTATTTTCGGTGGCCAACACCAAGGACTTGACGGTATTTTGAAGCGGCACGTTCAGCAGCGCCGCTACGTCCGCGCAGGTGCTCTTGCCCGGAGTGGGCGTTTTAACCATGGCGGAGCCTGCTGCTGGACGGGCCACATTTGGCGCCAACGCCTCGGCTTTTTCCATGTTGGCAGCGTACTCGCTGCCGGGACAATAGACGATGGCGTCTTCACCTGTGGCGGCAATCACCTGGAACTCCTCGCTCAAGTCGCCTCCGATCGCGCCACTGTCCGCAGCCACTGCGCGGTAACGCAAGCCGAAGCGATCAAAAATGCGACGATATGCTTGCGCCATGACTTGATAGCTCGCTTTGGCCGCTTCCGGATCCCGGTCGAAGCTGTAGGCGTCCTTCATGGTGAACTCGCGCCCGCGCATCAGCCCGAAACGGGGCCGGCGTTCATCGCGAAACTTGGTCTGAATCTGGTAGAAATTGCGCGGCAGCTGCTTGTAGCTGCGCAGTTCTTGTCGCGCGA
The DNA here is from genome assembly GCA_038243365.1 of Burkholderiales bacterium. Lineage (GTDB taxonomy): Bacteria > Pseudomonadota > Gammaproteobacteria > Burkholderiales > Burkholderiaceae_C > Simplicispira. The sequence goes on from JBBSRE010000207.1 coordinate 4,960, forward strand.
TGTCAGTGACCACTTCTTCGCTGGTGGGCTGTACGACGTAATCACGGCCGTGTCGGTCCTGAATGCGCAGCAGTTCAGGCCCCATCGATTTGAAGCGGCCGGTTTCTTGCCAAAGCTCGGCCGGCTGGACCACCGGCATTGCCATTTCGACGGCACCTGCGCGGTTCATTTCCTCGCGCACGATGGCCTCGACCTTCTGCACCACGCGCAGCCCCATCGGCATATAGGTATAGATACCGGCGCCCAGTTTCTTGATCAAGCCAGCGCGGGTCATGAGCTGGTGACTGGCCACCTCGGCGTCGGCGGGAGCTTCCTTAAGCGTGGAAATAAAGAACTGGGAGGCTTTCATCGGGGCATTACAGACTGCGCGCGCACTAGCCGTCGCAGCAGGCAGGGGCCGTGCATAATGGACGCAGTTTAAAGATTTTGGGGTTCGATTATGCTTGACCGGGACGGCTTTCGGCCGAACGTCGGCATCATCCTGCTCAACCAGAGAAACCAGGTGTTCTGGGGCAAGCGCATACGCACCCAGAGCTGGCAGTTCCCGCAAGGCGGCATAGACCGCGGCGAATCGACCGAGCAGGCTATGTTCCTGGAGCTA
>JBBSRE010000208.1:0-5526 GCA_038243365.1 Burkholderiales bacterium
AGCCGCTACACCGAAGGTGACCATGTGATTTTTGTCGGCCAGGTAGAGCGTTGCAGCCACCGTGCAGGCGTGGCGCCGCTGCTCTATCACGGTGGGCGGTTTTATACCGAAAAAGTTCTGACATCCCCCTGAGTCGCCTTCGGCGCCTTCCCCCTTCTCTCGTCTCGCTACGCGCGTCGGGCAGGGGGGAAGCAGTGCAACCCCCTGAGTCGCCTTCGGCGCCATCCCCCTTCTCTCGTCTCGCTTCGCGAGTCGGGAAGGGGGACACCGCCAGCGCTGCGGGGCGGCCCTTGCGCGGCGGTCGCTGGTTTGGCCGTGACAGTTCCAGTCGTTACAAAAATTGCAACGGAGCGCCTATCAAATGACAGAAAAAAAGCGGGGCCTTGGCCCCGTTTTTTCTTCAGCGCCAAGCGCGCATCACTTACCCATCATCAGGTTCGGCAGGAACAGGCTGATCTGCGGGATGTAGGTGATCATCAACAGGAACAGCAGCAGCACAGACAGCCACGGCAGGGCCGCCTTGGTCACCTGGACCAGTGTCATGTTGGTCACCCCCGCGGTGACGAACAGGTTGAGGCCCACGGGCGGCGTCACCATTCCAATCTCCATATTCACCACCATGATGATGCCCAGGTGGATAGGATCAATGCCCAGCTCGGTAGCGATCGGGAAGAAGATGGGCGCCAGGATCAAGATGATGCCGGTGGGCTCCATGAAGTTGCCGGCGATCAGCAGAATCACGTTGACCACCACCAAGAACATCCACGGCTCCATGCCCATGCCGACGATCTGCGCGGCAATGGTTTGCGGAATGCGCTCGGTGGTCAGAACGTGCGCGAACAAGAGCGCATTGGCCACGATGAACATCAGCATCACCGTGGTGCGCGAGGCCTCCAGGAACACGTGCGGCAGATCTTTGGCGCCAAGGTCGCGGTAGATGAACACCGCCACGATCAGCGCATACACGGCAGAGACGGCAGCCGCTTCGGTGGGCGTGAAGATGCCGCCGTAGATACCGCCCATGATGATGACCAGCAGCGCCAGGCCCCACATCGACTCGCGCAGGGTGCGCAGCAACTCGCGCGTGCTGGCTTTGGGCGGCGGAGTCGTCTTGAGTTTGCCGGCACGCCACCAGACGGCAAACATCAACATCAGGCCAAGCACGATGCCGGGCACCACGCCTGCGAGGAAGATGCGCCCCACCGAGACTTCGGTGATGGCGGCGTAAACCACCATCACGATGGAAGGGGGAATCAGGATGCCCAGCGTGCCGGCATTACAGATCACGCCCGCGCCAAACTCTTTGGGGTAGCCGTTTTTCACCATGCCGGCGATGACGATGGAGCCAATGGCCACCACCGTGGCCGGGCTCGAGCCCGACACTGCCGCAAACAGCATGCACGCCAACACCGAAGCAATAGCCAAACCGCCGCGCAGGTGGCCCACGGCGGCAATGGCGAAGTTCACCATGCGCTTGGCCACACCGCCAGTCGACATCAGTACGCCAGCGAGCACGAAGAACGGAATGGCCATGAGCGTGTAATGCTCGCTGGTCTCGAACATCTTGATGGTCATGCTCGCCAGCGAATCTTGCGAAAAGAAGACGATGGTGACGATGCTGGAAAGACCCAGGCTAATGGCAATCGGCATGCCAATTGCCATGCAGAAAAAGAGCAGCGCAAACAGTACCAGCGTGTTCATAGCGCTTCCTCCTTGGCTTTCAGGTGCATGGCCTCAGCCGCTTCATCGGCCAGGCGCAGACCATCGGTTTTTCCCGTGGCCAACGCATACAAAATTTGTAGAAATCGCAGGCCTGTGAGCGCCATGCCCACAGGCATGACTGCCAAGATGATCCAGCGTTGTATCGGCATGTCTTCCAGCTCAATGCCCACCTGCTTCATCTTGAGCACGTACTCCATCGAACCGACAATGACAAAGCCCACATACAGCAGGCACAACAAGGTGGCCAGGATGCCCACCACGCGCATCTGGCGCGTCGGCAACAGCTTGACCAGCGCATCCACGCCGATGTGCGAGCTCACCCGTACCCCGTAAGGCACGCCGATGAAGATCATGACCGCGAAGAACACTCCGGTCAGCTCCAGCGACCAACTCAGCCCGCTGTTGAACACATAACGCAGCACCACTTGGTAGAAGGTCAGGCCGGTCATGGCCAGCAGCATGAGGGAAATGATCCACTCTTCCAGACGGTCAAGATATTTCATGGGAGAACTCCGTAAGTTCCAAAAAATAGCCCCGAGCATGCGTGCATGCCGGGGCTAGTTGCCTTTTTATGGGAAGCAGTTTACTGGTTGGCTTTTTCGGCAGCGCTGATCAGATCCTTGCCGATTTCGCCTTCGAACTTCTTCCACACGGGCTTCATCGCGGTCCGCCAGGCGGCCTTCTGCTCCTTGGTCATAGGAACGACTTCAGCCTTCTTGTCGGCAATGATCTTGTCCTTGAACTCAAGCGCTTCCTGGAAAGCCACTTTATTGCCGTAGGCAATGGCTTCGTCCATTGCCGTCTTCAAGCCTTTGCGGATGTCCGGTGGCAGACCATCCCACCACTTAGAGTTGGTGATGACCATGTAGTCGAGCACGCCGTGGTCGCTCTCCATGATGTACTTTTGCACTTCGTGGAACTTCTTGCTGTAGATGTTGGACCATGGGTTTTCGGTGCCGTCCACCACGCCAGTTTGCAGCGCCTGGTACACCTCGGCGAAAGAGAGTTTCTGCGGGTTACCGCCGACGGCTTTGAACTGCGCTTCGAGCACGTCCGAAGCCTGGATGCGGAACTTCAGGCCCTTGGCGTCTGCCGGCATGGCCAACTTGGTGTTGGCCGACAACTGCTTCATGCCGTTGTGCATGTAGCCTAGACCGGTAATGCCCTTCTTGTTCATGGAGGTGAGCAATGACTGGCCCTCTGGACTAGCCTGGAAACGGTCGACCGCCTCAATGTCGTCGAACAGGAACGGCAGGTCAAAAATCTGCAGTTTGGGCGTGTACTTGCCAAATTTGGCGAGCGACGGCGCAATGAATTGCACGTCACCCAACAGCACTGCTTCGAGTTCCTTGCCGTCGCCGAACAGCTGGCTGTTAGGGAACACTTGCACTTCGACCTTGCCGGGCATGGCCTTCTCGACCAGTTCTTTGAACTTGAGAGCCGACTTGCCTTTAGGTGTGATGTCCGCCACCACGTGGCTGTATTTGACAACGATTGGAGCGGCGTGGGCGGCAAAGCCCAGCGAGAGTGCTGCGGTGGCAGCCAGCAGTTTCAAAGTGAATTTCATGGGGTGTCTCCGAGTGAAAAAATCAGTGACACAACCTTAAGCGGCCCGGGCGCACAGAACAACTGTGGGGTTCAACAGTTCGCCGCCTAGGGGAAACCCGGAACTCTGATGCGCGTCAGACTGCTCAAGCCCAGCCTTTGACCATCGAAAATTATGAGAAAAAAGCCCGCAGACGCTTGCAATTATTGGGCTGGCAGCTACAAATAGTGTAGTACCAACAGCGCGGAAGCTGGTTCGCGAAAGCGCATCGGAAGACCATGAGATCTCGGGGCGCGACTCAGCCCGATCGCGAGACAAGTGTTTGACAAAAACTGTAAAGTTTACTTGACATAACATTCTGCTCAACACACACTAAAGACAAGCAAGCTTTACATCCCTAGGAGTCTTTACCGTGTCTGATCTGTCTGAGAACCCACGCGCACCCAGCGTGCCCTACCTGGCCAAGGTCATGGCCAGCCTTTGTCTCTTGGCTTGCTGGGCGCTCATCTCGTTGTGGTTGCCTTTTTCGGGGCTTGCCGGATACGAACGCGCAGCCGTGCTCGCATTGCTGGCCGTCACCGGCGTAGGCCTGCCCTTGTGGGCCTGGTGGCGTTACCGGCGCATGGACGAATTGCAACAACGCCTGCATGAGCGTGCCAGCACTTTTGCACTAGGCACAAGCCTCGGAGCGCTGGCCGTATTGGAGCTGCTGCAGCGCCAGGGGCTGATGCCTGAGCTGACCCCCCTCCCCGCTGCAGTCGCAATAGTCGGCCTGTGGGGTCTGGGCCTCGCACTCGCACACAACAAAGTGAGCTGATCACCATGAACACAATTTTCGTGACCGGCGCGTCCGGCTATCTGGCTTCCTGGGTGGTGAAGGAACTGCTGCAGCGCGGGCATCGCGTGCACGGCACTGTGCGCAACCTGGGCAATGCCGACAAGATCAAGCATTTGAAAGCGCTCAGCAATCAGTACCCGGGGCAGCTGCAGTTGTTTGCCGCCGACCTGTTGGCTCAGGGCAGTTTTGACGCGGCCATGGCGGGTTGCAGCGTGGTCGTGCATGTGGCTTCGCCTTACAGCCTGGAGAAGCCAAAGGACCCCGAGAGAGAACTGCTGGCGCCGGCGATTGAAGGCACCCGCGAAATCCTGGCCGCCGTCAACCGCAACCCCTGCGTGCGGCGGGTGGTGCTGACCAGCAGCATCATGGCCATGTTTGACAATGCCCGCGAACTCTGCGCTTCGCCCGGCGGCATGCTGACCGAGCAAGACGAGAACCGAAGCAGCACGCTTACGAGCAACCCCTACGCCTTGTCGAAAACGAAAGCCGAACAGGTGGCGCGCCAACTCCAGCGCGAGCAGGACCGTTGGGACCTGATCACCATTCACCCCGGCGCGATCTTTGGGCCTTCGCTTTCGGCCCGCGCGGATGCCACCAGCGTCACGCTGCTCAAGCAGTTCGTGGATGGCTCCTTCCGCAGCGGCGTGCCTGAACTTTCCCTCGGAGTAGTGGATGTGCGCGATGTCGCGTTCGCCCATGCGCAAGCTTGCGACATCGCGACTGCCCATGGCCGCTACATCGTGGTGGCGCAAAGCCTGCGGCTACTGGACATCGCAGCGCTGCTGCGCCGGGCAAGTCCTGGGCACAGCGCCAATTTGCCCCGCAAGCAAGTCGCCAAAGCGCTTGTCTGGCTGATAGCCCCCTTCATAGGCATGACGCGCGACTACGTTGCGCTCAACGTGGGCTACCCCTCGCGGTTCGACGCCTCGCGCAGCCAAACTGAGCTGAAGGTGAGCTACCGCGCGCCGCTGGCGACGCTGGGTGACCATGTGCAACAGCTGGAGGCAGATGGCTTGGTATCGACATGAAAAATCGCCTGAAAGAACTTCGCTTGAACGGCAAGCTGACCCAAAGTGAGCTGGCCGACGCGCTGGGTGTCAGCCGGCAAACGATTCACTCCATAGAGTCCGGCAAATATGACCCCAGCCTGCCTTTGGCATTCAAGATCGCACACCTGCTCGGCGCAAGTATCGAGGATGTCTTTAGCCCTGAGCCCTGAGCCCTGAGCCCTGAGGTCCCAATGGCGTAAAACCGGCCCAGCTCGCTTGGAGCCTGTTCTTCACCCGCCAGAAGCCAGCGCGCTCTGCGCTTCCTCAATCCACTGTGCACCGATGCGCTGCGCCAGCCCTGTGTGGACGCTCTGAACCGCCGCGCGCAAACTCGACAACTGACTGGGCGCGAGCGTGTGAATGCGCGTACC
>JBBSRE010000209.1:0-5513 GCA_038243365.1 Burkholderiales bacterium
CACCAGACCCATGTCGATCTTGATGAGGTCAGGCTGAAAGTCAGCCAACAGCGACAGGCCTGCAAAGCCCGCACCGAAGTCATCGATAGCGGTTTTGAAACCACAGCGCTGGTACTCGCGCAGGATGGAGGCAAACCACGGTCCATCTTCGACGCGCTCGCCTTCAGTCACCTCGAAAATGATGCGATCCACTGGAAACCCGTGGGTTCGCGCAGCCTCTAGCGTTGTGCGGATGCACAGCTCGGGCTTGTAAATGGCGTTGGGCAAGAAATTAATCGACAGATGCTCGGCCATGCCCAAGGCGCTGGCCCCTTTGATGGCCTTGACCCGACACGCTTGGTCAAACCGGTAACGGTTGTCCTCATTGACCTGCGCCAACACGGATGCAGCACTCTCTCCGTTCGGCCCCCTCACCAGGGCTTCGTGCCCGTAGACCGAGCGCAGGTTCACATCCACTATGGGCTGGTATGCGTACTCAAAACTAAAGGCCAGTCGCGCGGCTCTGCTGCAATCTTCGCAGTCTTGCGGCGTGCCCCGAAGGGGTTCAAAACCGATGGGAAACGAGGGATTGGCCCCGTGGATGGTGGTTGTGGTCATGGTGACTGTCTCATGTGTGTCCATGCATATCCGAAGAACCCTGAGGCTCACGGCACTGCTTGGGCCACTGTAGCGTCCTCAAAGCGCCGCGCGCAAGGGTAATGACACTTTTCACCACCACCGAACTACCCCCGCTGCGACAGCCCCCAACACCACCACCATCAAGAACGGCAGCTGCGCCCACAGCGCCAGCGCCGCAACTACCAATGCCGCCAGCCGCGCGTCCAGCACCAGCGCAGTGCCGGCAGCGAACGTGTTCATCACTGCCAACGCCGATAGCAACGCCACCGTAATCGCCCCCGCCACGCGCGTCATGCGGGCATTCGCCAGCCAGCGGGCAGGCACAGCGTAGCCCGAGAGTTTGATGAGATAGCTGGCGGCAGCGCCCGCCAGGATGGCAAGCCACAGCGTCATCGAGTGCCCTCGCCGGCGCGCGCTCTCGAAGTCGCAGCGAGCCCCGGAACCCACCACCCCCACAGAGCGCCCACGACCGCAGCCAGCAAGATTGGCAGGCCGGGCGGCAGCACTGGCAGCGCCAGCGCCGTCACCACGCCGCTCAGCACGGCCAGCGCCACGGGCTCACGCTGGCGCAGGCGCGGCCAGAGCAGGCCAAGGAAAGCGGCCACGGCCGCGCCGTCCAGCCCCCAACGGCGCGGGTCGCCCAGAGCGTCGCCGAGCACCGCGCCGAGCAAGGTGAACAGATTCCACAGCACAAAAACGCCCAGGCCCGCCGTCCAGAACCCGCGGCGCTGTTCTTCCAGCGTCGTTTGCCCGGCAGCAGTGGCAGCTGACTCGTCGATGGTGACCTGCGCGGCGACCCATGTGCGCCAGCCGCGCGGCTGCAGCATGTGGTTCATCTGCATGCCATACACAGCGTTGCGCACGCCCAGCAGTGCCGCTGCGCCGAACGCGGCCGACGGCAAGCCGCCACCCGCGATCACGCCAATGAACGCGAACTGCGAACCGCCCGTGAACATCAACAGGCTGAGCGCCATGGCCTGGCCCACGCTCAGGCCCGCCGCCACCGCCAGCGCGCCAAACGAGATGCCGTAGAGGCCGGTAGCGACCGCGATGGACAAGCCCATGCGCGTGGCGGGCGTCCATCTGGAGGGTGCGAGAGCGGAGACAAAAGAACCCATTTGCTTCCAAATCGATAGCTGGTGGCGCAAGCTGAATAAGCGCTAGAGCCCGAAAATACTCATATTCTCAGTGCTGCAACAGATAGAAATCACGCGAATCGAATGCGGCCTGATTGCGGTCAAGCGCTGCGAACCCGCACCCCATTCTCTATAAGCAAGAGCACGTGCAAGACATGCACCGAGCGAAGCGATGGCCCGCCGGCATTCGGCTTCTACCCCTTCTGGCCGTGCCGAGAAGCGCAGCGCGCGGGGTCACGGGCAGCACGGTCGCCATTCTTTTGGCATCTTTTTTTGGCGACGCAAAGACAACACGCCACGCGGGTTGATTCAAAAGATGCTCGCCCGCCAGGGCAAGACCCGGCACCCGGCCTGCACCAGGCAGCAAGAACATGGGCAGATCACTGCTTAAACAGTGCTGCGTTCATATGGCACGCCGGCTCCACGCGAGTCAACGCCAGCGCCACCGCGGAACTGGCTCCGCCAGTCCGCCGGAGGCGTCCCCCTCAGGGGGAAGGCGCGCAGCGCCACAGGGGGAGCCATACCTAGTGGGCCTTGTCCCAGTTCACCCCCACCCCCACCTCAGCCAACAACGGCACCTTCAACTCCGCCACCCCCGCCATCAACTTGGGCACCTCCACTGTCAACCATTCCACCTCGGCCTCCGGCAGCTCGAACACCAGTTCGTCGTGCACCTGCATCACCATCAAAATGTCGGGCTTGGTGGCATCCAGCACCTCCTGCACCTTCACCATTGCCATCTTGATCAGATCAGCCGCCGTCCCCTGCATAGGCGCGTTGATGGCTGCGCGCTCGGCACCAGCACGGCGCGGGCCGTTGGGGCTGTTGATCTCGGGCAGGTACAGCCGCCGACCAAACACGGTTTCCACGTAGCCCATGGCCTTGGCCTGCGCGCGGGTGTCATCCATGTAGCGCTTGACGCCGGGGTAGCGCTGAAAGTAGCGGTCGATGTAAGCGCCGGCAGCGTCGTTGGTGATGCCGAGGTTCTTGGCCAGGCCGAACCGGCTCATGCCGTAGATCAGGCCGAAGTTGATGACCTTGGCGTAGCGGCGCTGCTCGCTGCTCACCTGATCGACGGCGACATTGAAAACTTCGGCGGCGGTGGCGCGGTGCACATCCAGGCCGTGCTGGAAGGCGTGCAGCAGCGCCTGATCACCGCTCAGGTGCGCCATGATGCGCAGCTCGATTTGGCTGTAGTCGGCGCTGGCAATCACACGGCCGGGCGGCGCGACAAAGGCCTCGCGCACCCGCCGGCCCTCGGCGGTACGGATGGGAATGTTCTGCAAGTTGGGATCATTGCTGGACAAGCGCCCCGTCACTGCCACAGCCTGCGCATAGTGCGTGTGCACGCGGCCGGTACGCGGGTGGGCGAGTTGCGCCAGCTTGTCCGTGTAAGTGCCCTTGAGCTTGGACAAGCTGCGATGTTCCAGCAGCTTGGCGGGCAGCGGGTAGTTCTCGGCCAACTTCTCCAGCACTTCTTCATCGGTGCTGCGCGCGCCAGTGGCGGTTTTCTTGACCACCGGCATGCCGAGCTTGTCGAAAAAGATTTCGCCCAGCTGCTTGGGGCTGCCCAGGTTGAACGGTTGGCCGGCAATCTCGTATGCGTCCGTCTCCAGCTGCAGGATGCGCTGGCCCAGTTCGTGGCTTTGTGCGGCCAGCGTGGGCGCGTCGATCAGCACGCCGTTGCGCTCAATGCGGTAGAGCGCTTCGCTGCTTTGCATCTCCAGCTCGTAGATAAAGCGCAGCTTGTCGCTCGCTTCCAGCAGCGGCCACAGCGCCTGGTGCACCGCCATGGTCTGCTCGGCGTCTTCGCAGGCGTAGTGCGCAGCTTTGGCCACATCGACCTGTGCAAAGGGAATCTGGTGCGCGCCCTTGCCGCAGAGCGATTCGTAGCTTGCGCCAGTGCGGCCCAGGTGGCGCTCGGCAAGGCTTTGCAGGCCGTGCGGTTTGTGCACTTCGATCACGTAGCTTTGCAGCAAGGTGTCGTGCACAAAACCCTGTACTTCAATGCCATGGTTGGCGAGCACATGGCGGTCGTACTTGACGTGCTGGCCCAGCTTGCGCGCCTTGGGATTTTCCAGCCAGGGCTTGAGGCGCGCGAGCACTTCATCCAGGGGCAACTGCTGCGGAGCATCGGGTCCATCGTGGGCCAACGGAATGTAGGCGCCTGCGAACGCCTCGGTAGACAGTGATATCCCCACCAGCTCGGCACGCATGTCGTCGAGCGACGTGGTTTCAGTGTCGACCGCCGTCAGTTCGGCCGCCTCCACCTTGGCGAGCCAGCGTTCAAAGGTTTCCCAGTCGAGCACGGTGTCGTAGCGCACCGGCACGTCGCCTGCAGCCGGAACGACGTCCTGCGGCAAGTCGGTAAACATATCGTCAGACGGCACGAACGCAGGCTTGGGTTTGGTCGTGGCCGCGGCCAAAGCGCGCGCCAAACCCTTGAAACCGAAGCGGTCGTAGAACGCCTGTAAGCCTTCCTCGTTCGGCTGGCCGATGGTGACGGATTCGAGCGCGGGCAGCCCCTCTATCCATTCGCCCAGATCGCAATCGGTCTTGATCGTAAGGATCTCGCGTGCGGTGGGCAGCCAGGGCAAGGCCTTGCGCAGGTTCTCGCCGGCCACGCCTTTCACGTTGTCGGCGTTGGCGATCACGGCCTCAATGGAGCCGTGCTCCTGTAGCCACTTGGCAGCCGTCTTGGGGCCAACCTTTTCCACGCCGGGCACGTTGTCCACCTGGTCGCCCACCAGTGTCTGGTAATCGACCATCAGCCGCGCCGGCACGCCAAATTCCGCTTCAACGCCCGCCATGTCACGCACCTTGCCGCTCATGGTGTCAATGATGGTGATGCGCTCGTTCACCAGCTGCGCCAGGTCCTTGTCGCCGCTGCTGACCACCACGTCGATGTTCTGCTGCGCCGCGACAACCGCCAGCGTACCAATCACGTCATCGGCCTCCACATGCGGCACGGTCAGCACTTTCCAGCCCAGCAAGGCCACGACTTCGTGAATCGGCGGAATCTGCGCGCGCAGGTCGTCCGGCATGGGGCTGCGGTGCTGCTTGTAGGCCGGGTAGAGCGTGTCACGGAAGGTAGGGCCGGGCGCATCGAAAATGCAGACTGCGTAATCGGCTGGCACTTCACGGCGCAGCACCTGCATCATGTTGATCATTCCGCGAATCGCCCCGGTGGCAGGGCTGGCCGGGTCGCCCGGCACGGCGCGCAGGTCGGGCATGGCGTGGAAGGCGCGGTAGAGGTAGCTGGAGCCGTCCACCAGCAGCAGGGTTTTGTTGTCGCTCATCTGGCAATTGTGCACAGGAAGGCGCTGAAACACCGCTCGCCGACCGCGCCGCTCTGCCGGTTGGCAGCGGATCGTTTCTAATCGCCGGCGTTGTTGACTTCCCCTGACTGGAGACCGCGTTGAATCTTAGAAAAATCGCTTTGGGAGCTTTGACCGTGCTCATCGTGGCGGGCGCCGCAGGCTGGCTCAGCCTGGACCGCGAAGCCCGCGCATTGCTCAAGACCGTGCCCACCAACCGCGACCTGTTGTTCTGGACGCAGCCCCAGCGCGATGCGGCGTTTCGAGCGCTGGACCGCTTGCCCTTTCTGGCGAAGTGGCACGTCATTGCGGCCAGCAGCGCTCCAAAGCCCTTGCCGCAGGGCGAGCCGCTCGAACTCTCAGTCGATCTGGACGCCTACATGGCCAGCCAGCGCAGCGCCGCCATCGTGGTGCTGCAGGGCGGCAAGCTGCGGCTGGAGCG
>JBBSRE010000210.1:0-5503 GCA_038243365.1 Burkholderiales bacterium
GCGATCGAGGAACCAGCGATCGTGGCTGATGACCAGCACGCTGCCGGCAAATTCCAGCAATGCATCTTCCAGCGCGCGCAGAGTTTCCACATCGAGGTCGTTGGACGGCTCGTCAAGCAGCAGTACGTTGCCGCCTGCTATCTGGGTATTGGCCAAGTGCACGCGGCCGCGTTCACCGCCCGAGAGGCTGCCCACGCGTTTCTGTTGGTCAGCGCCGTTGAAGTTGAAGCGACCGCAATACGCGCGGCTGGCCATCTGGAACTTGCCGACGTTCAGGATATCGAGCCCGCCGGAGACGTCTTCCCAGACGGTCTTGTCGTTCTCCAGCACGTCGCGGTGCTGATCCACAAAAGCCATGTTGACGGTGGAGCCGATCACCACTTCACCGCTGTCGGGCTGCTCCTTGCCGGCCAGCATTTTGAACAGTGTTGACTTGCCGGCACCGTTGGGGCCGATGATGCCGACGATGGCACCCGCAGGCACGGTGAAGCTCAGGTTGTCGATCAGCATTCGGTCACCAAACGACTTGCTGACGTTGTGGAACTCGAACACCTGGTTGCCCAAGCGCTCCGCCACCGGAATGAAAATTTCCTGTGTTTCGTTGCGCTTCTGGTATTCCATGTCGGACAGCTCTTCAAAGCGGGCCAGGCGCGACTTGCTCTTGGCTTGGCGTGCCTTGGGGTTCTGGCGCGACCATTCCAATTCTTTCTTCAGTGCCTTGGCGTGGGCTTCTTCACCCTTTTGCTCTTGCGCCAGACGATCGCCTTTTTGCTCCAGCCAGGTGCTGTAGTTGCCCTTCCAAGGGATACCACGGCCGCGGTCCATCTCCAGAATCCATTCGGCCGCGTTGTCCAGGAAGTAGCGGTCGTGGGTGATCGCCACCACAGTGCCAGTAAAGCGTTTGAGGAATACTTCCAGCCACTCGACTGATTCGGCGTCCAGGTGGTTGGTGGGCTCGTCGAGCAACAGCATGTCGGGCTTGGAGAGCAGCAGGCGACACAGCGCTACACGGCGCTTTTCGCCACCCGAGAGCAGTCCAATCTTGGCATCCCAAGGCGGCAGGCGCAGCGCGTCGGCAGCGATTTCGAGTTGATGCTCGGAGTCAGTGCCAGCGGTAGCAATGACGGCTTCGAGCTGGGCTTGCTCAGCGGCCAGCGCGTCAAAGTCTGCGTCCTCGGCTCCATAAGCGATGTAGACCTCTTCCAGGCGCTCTTTCGCCGCAAAGACGGCGCCCATCGACTCTTCCACAGACTCGCGTACCGTGTGCTCGTCATTGAGCTTGGGCTCCTGCTCCAGATAACCAATGCTCAGCCCTGCCATAGGCAGCGCCTCACCTTCAAATTCTTTGTCGACGCCGGCCATGATCTTGAGCAGCGTGGACTTGCCTGAGCCGTTGAGGCCGAGCACGCCAATCTTGGCACCGGGGAAAAACGAGAGGGAAATGTCCTTCAAGAGCTGGCGCTTCGGGGGCACCGTCTTGCTGACGCGGTTCATGGAGTAAACGTATTGGGCCATCGGGTTGCGGTCGGTCTGCTGAGCGGGAAAAGAGACAAGGAAGGGCGCTATGCCTGCCTTGAAAAACAAGGTGACGTCCGTGCGCCTGCCTTGTGAACGTATCCAATTATGGAGGGTCTGCCACCAAGTGTGCAGGCGCTTGACCATCAGAAGCGACGCCGCTGACGCGTTCGCGCTATCCCATGCGACAATAAGGCTCGCCGCGCACTCCAGTTGTGCGTGGATGCAGCGATCTGCTGGGGACGACGCAAGTTCACTTGCTGGCGCCCACTGTTGAACCTTATCAGCCTAACACTGGCTCGGCGCCCAACCCAGGGCGCCACGACAGGCCGATACCCGGCGCCCGGATGGGCGCATATTCTTCTTCTTCACATGACCTTTGACGATCTGAATCTGGCCCCGGCCATCATGACTGCCGTGCGCGAGCAAGGCTATGAAATCCCAACTCCTATTCAGGCACAGGCGATTCCTGCTGTTCTGGCGGGGCAAGACCTTCTGGCCGGAGCGCAAACCGGCACCGGCAAGACTGCAGCATTCACGCTGCCCTTGCTAGACCGCCTCTCGCGCGAGCCTGCTCCAAAAAACAAGTTTGGCGGCAAGGGGCTTCGCGCTCTGGTGCTGACACCAACCCGCGAACTCGCGGCCCAGGTCGAAGAATCGGTGCGCCAGTACGGCAAGTACCTTGACCTGAACTCCACCGTTGTTTTCGGCGGAGTGGGCATGAACCCGCAGATTGACCGCATCAAGCGCGGTTTCGACATCCTGGTGGCGACACCCGGCCGGCTGCTGGATCTCCAGCAGCAAGGCTTTCTGGACTTGTCTACGGTACAGGTACTGATCCTGGACGAAGCAGACCGCATGCTCGACATGGGCTTCATCCACGACGTGAAAAAGATTCTCGCCCTCGTTCCGAAGGACAAGCAGAGTCTGTTGTTCTCTGCCACGTTCAGTGACGAGATTCGTGAACTGGCCGCGACGCTGCTCAAGAACCCGCAGAGCATCCAGGTCACGCCTAGCAACACCACGGTCCAGCGCATTTCGCAGGTGATCCATCCTGTCGGCCGCGGCAAGAAAAAACAGGTCCTGGTGCACATCATCAACGAGCACAACTGGAGTCAGGTGCTGGTGTTCACGCGCACCAAGTTCGGCGCCAACAATGTTGCCGAATTTTTGACCAAGAACGGCATTAACGCCATGGCGCTGCACGGCAACAAGAGCCAGAGCGCATGCACGCAGGCGCTCGCTGGCTTCAAGAGCGGCGACATTCGCGCCTTGGTGGCCACCGACATTGCCGCGCGCGGCATTGACATCGACGATCTGCCGCATGTCGTCAACTACGAGATTCCCAACGTCTCTGAAGACTACGTGCACCGCATCGGCCGAACCGGCCGCGCCGGCGCCAGTGGTGAGGCGGTAAGCCTGGTCTGCATGGACGAAGAAGGCTTCATGATGGAGATCGAACGCTTTACCAAGCAGACGATTCCGGTCCAGCTCATCGAAGGCTTTGGTCCTGAAGATGGTGAGCGTGCCGAGCCCATCGCGATGGGCCGCCAGACGATTTGGGGCGGTGCAGGTCGGCCGCCCAGCCGTGACGTCATGCAGGCTGCCGCGAAGGCAGCCCGCGGCGAGATGATGGAGCGGATGCGTAGCAGTCGCGCTGCAGCCCCGGCTGGCCGGGGAGGTCGCCCTGGCGGCAATGCCGGCGCGGGCAACGGGAGTTCGCGGGATGGCGGCCGCAACGGCAATGGCGGCGGCAGTGACAGTGGCAACGGCGGTGGTCGCAACGCAAATGGGCGCAATGCTCCGCGCAGCGGAGCGGGAGCCGGAGGCCGTGGTGCGCCGCGCGGGGCGCCATCGGCTCCCCGCGGCTCGGACGACTGGCAGCCAGCCCGCGAGAACGCCCACCTGGGCACGCAGGGCGGCCATAGCATGGCACCACCGCGTGCGCCGGGACACGGAGCCGGGCAGCCTGACCCCATGCGCACCAGCGTCGACAGCATGGCTGCAGGCCGGCGAGGCGGCGGTGGCTACGGCCGCGGCGGCCCAGGTCGCAGTGGTGGCGGCGGTGGCGGTGGCGGGGGGCAGCGCAGCGGCGGCGGTGGTGGTGGTGGCGGCGGTCGTCGCGGAGGGTATTGAACCCCTTCGCCTCTAAAATAATATAGAAAATAGGCTGCAGCGCTTTATTTACAAGCGCTAGCAGCTATTTTTTTAATAGCAGATTAGGCAACAATCTCGTTCCACGTCGGATCATGTGGCAGTGACCCTCTGACGCTTCTTCCCCCGTCCAACGGCGCCTGCGCCGACAGGGCTGGCCTCACGTGACGCTTAACATTCCCGGCAAGCGCCCGACGCTCGCGGCCGGCATTCGATTTTCTCAACCAGTTCTGCCATGTCCCTTTCTTTGTTAACCCGCTTAGCTTGCGCTTCTGCGCGCCGGGCATGTGTCTCTTGTACCGTTGCAGCTGCCGCCGCTGTGGTGGCGGGCTGTGGCAGCACGCCGCTGCCGCCTTGGCCTGCAGAAGGGTCGCCAGCGCCAGCTCAACGCGGACGCGTCATGGCGCCTGGGATCTCCGCCGCGGATGGAACGCCTTCCGGGGCGATCGTGTCGCCGGTTGCGCCGCGTCCGAATATGAGCGATTCACCAGCGACGTCTCCCACGATGCCAGTGGCATCAGAGGCGTTCGGCGCCGCCGTAGCCGCACATTTCCCGGAGCCGATGGTCAAGTACCGCACGCCCGGACTGGGTGACGGGCGCCGCGCATTCACCACCAACACAGAACTGGCTGACTGGCTGGGCGCTATCGCCCGATCGCAGCGAGGCACAGGAACCCGCGGCAAACTGCTGCAGATGGGACCATCTCAGGAAGGACAGCCGATTTTGGCGCTGATCCTGACGCGGGCCAAAGGAACCAGCCCTGATGCCTTGGGCGCCACGGGCAGGCCCACTGTGTTGTTCATAGGCCAGCAACGGGGCGATGAGCCCGCGGGGGCCGAGGCGCTGCTGGTCATGGCACAAGAACTGTCCGGTGGCCTGCTCGAACCTTTGCTCGACCGCGTGAACGTCATCGTTGTTCCTCGCGCCAACCCAGATGCTGCCGAATCCGGCAACCCATTGACGGCCGCCGGCGTCGACATGGTGACCGACCATCTTCTGCTTTCTACCCCCGAAGCGCGCGCCATAGCGACGCTGGTGCGGGACTATCGCCCCACGCTGGTTGTAGACGCCCGAGAATTTGACGCAGCCGGCCCGCTGCTCAGCCAGTGGGGCGGCGTCCAAAGCTACGACGCAATGCTGGAGTACAGCACTGCTGCCAACGTCCCCGACTTCATCTCCAAGGCAGCGCGAGAGTGGTATTACGAGCCGATGGCCGCTGCGCTCGGGAGCGAACGTTTGCGTTCAGACTGGTACTTCTCGCAGCAGCCGAATGCCGCCGGCGCTCCCGTGGAAGCGGGGAGCGTACTGCCCGACACCGCCCGCAATGTCAGCGCATTGAAGAACGCGGTCGGCATGGTGGTGTCCACGCGCGGGGTCGGCATAGGCAGCGCCCACATTCAGCGGCGGGTGCACACGCACGTCGTCGCGTTGTCCAGTCTGCTGCGCAGCACCGCTGGGCGATCGTCCAGTCTGGAGCAGGTTCGCAGCTTCGTCGCGCGCGACACCAGCGCACTGGCCTGCCGGACGCAAGTCACGGTGAGCGTGGCGCCGACCCCTGCTCAGCGCAGCATCGTGCTGCTGGATGCACAAACCGGCGCCGAACGCGTGCAACGCGTGGACTGGAACACCCCGCTTCAGCTGCGCACCGTGACAGCGCGGCCACGTCCTTGCGGCTACTGGCTCTCAGCTTCAAGTGAGAACGTGGTGGATCGCCTTCAGTTGCTCGGTATTCAGGTGCTGCGCGTCGCTGAGGGAGGGACGCTTGTAGCAGACGACAGCTACCAAGCTCCCGGCGCGGCCAATCGCTCGGGCGCCCTGCTGGCGCGCAGCAGC
>JBBSRE010000211.1:0-5441 GCA_038243365.1 Burkholderiales bacterium
CCATTCCAACTGGTGACTGGCCGTAAATGGATGGGGTCGGCTTTCGGCGGGGTGAAGGGCCGCAGCGAACTGCCCGGCATGGTTGAGGACGCGATGAGCGGGAAAATTCAACTCGCGCCGTTTGTCACGCACACCATGCCACTCACCGACATCAACGAAGCGTTTGACCTGATGCACGAAGGCAAGTCCATCCGTTCGGTCGTCATCTATTAAAAGATGAGCGTGTAGCGCAGACCCCATAACGGTTTGCATATAAAAACAGTTGCAAATGCTTTTAGAACAAGCGCTAGCAGCTATTTTTTTAGGAGTGACTCCATGTCCAATACTTCCCTGGAATTGCTAAACGCCCACGTCTGCTTTGGCGGTGCACAGCGCTTCTACCAGCACGCCTCTCGAGAGATCGGCTTGCCGATGAAGTTTTCGGTCTATCTCCCGCCCCAGGCGCTGCAGGGCGCCAAGGTGCCAGCGCTGATCTACCTGGCAGGCCTGACCTGCAACGAAGAAACATTCATGACCAAGGCCGGCGCCCAGCGCATGGCGGCCGAGTTGGGCCTGGCCCTGGTAGCGCCCGACACCAGCCCGCGGGGAGCCAACGTGCCAGGCGAATCCGACGCTTGGGACTTTGGTGTCGGCGCAGGTTTTTACCTCGACGCCACCGAGGCACCGTGGAATCCGCACTGGCGCATGGAGAGCTACCTGACCCGCGAACTGCTGCCGCTGCTGGGGCAGGAACTGCCCATCGACCTGGAGCGCGTCGGTCTTTTTGGCCACTCGATGGGCGGGCACGGCGCGCTCACGCTGGCGCTGCGCCACCCGGGCCTGTTCAAAAGCCTGTCGGCCTTTGCCCCCATTGCAGCTCCCACGCAGTGTCCCTGGGGCCAGAAAGCGTTCAGCGGCTACCTCGGCAGCGACCAGAGCGAATGGCGCAAGCACGACGCCAGCGCCCTGATGACATCGCAGCACACTGCGCCCTACCCCGGCGGCATCCTGATGGACCAGGGATTGGCCGACAAATTTCTGCAGGGCGGACAGCTGCTGCCCGAAGCCTTTGAAGCCGCGTGCGAGAAGGCTGGGCAGCCGCTGAAGCTGCGCCGCCAGCCGGGCTATGACCACGGCTATTACTTCATCCAGACCTTTATGGCCGACCATCTGGAGCACCACGCTCGCCAACTGGCTTGACGCCATGGGGGGGGCGAGGTGCGCTCAAACGGCTGTCAGGCCCTGCGCCAATGCAGCCAGTGCGCCCGCGCTCGCCAGGTGCATGTGCCAGCGCAGCGCCCTGGCTGGAGACGCGTCGCGTCGCTCGACCCGCTCGTACAACCATCGGCCCGCCAGCAGTGACAACGCAAGCGCCATGAGCAAACCGATCCAGTGCACCGGCACGATCTCGGGCCACAGGGTTCCGACGACCGCGTTCACTGCCAGACACACGGAGAAGTGGATCAAAAAGATCGAGTACGAACGGCGCCCCACCCACACCAGTGGCGCGAAGGCGCGGTGGGCAAACGCCTGCTGCACTCGCCCGTCAGGACGCGCCAGCACCGCCAACACCAAAGCCGTCGCCAAGGCCAGCACCAGACGCGGACGAACTTCCATCGCCAAGGCGCACATGCCCAGCACGCCGAGTGCCAGCCACCAGAGGCCTGGGGTCGGACTGCGCGCAGCCCAGAAGACGGCCATGCCCAGGCCATAGGCGCCAAAGAAATACACGGCCCACGCGTCCAGCGCGGGGTTGCGGTTCAGCCACAGCAGGGAAGTCGCGCACAGGACCACGACCAATCCGGCTCCCAACGCAAATGCCGCGCGGGCGTTGCCGTTGGACATCTGACGCGCCAGCGCGAGCAGCAGCACTGCGCAGCTGAACAGCTGCAGATCGATGGCCACGTACCAGACACCGGCCGACAGGGCCGGAAGGTGGAGCACGTCCTGCAGCATCAATGCATTCGCAAGCACCTGCATGAGGCCGGGCGCATCGGGCACTGCGTCATCGTTTAGCCAGGGCCGGACCAATGCCGCGACCGACACGGCGACCGCGAGTGCCGCGGCATACGGCACTGCCAGGCGCATGAAGCGCCTGGCGATCTGCGTCCCCGCCCGGTCAAAGCGCGCCACACCACCGGGTGCCAAACTCGCTGCGGCCAGGTAGCCGCCCAACACCAGAAAGATTTGCACCGCCATGCGTCCGTAGTCGTAGAACCAGGCGGAGAGCCAAGGCACGGACACCGCGGCACTTTGTGCCAGCGGCCCGTAGGCCGACAGGTGGTGGCAGACGATCGCGAGGCACGCTGTGCCCTTCAGGACGTCGATCCAGTCGTTGCGGGAAGTGGGTTGATGAGGGGCGGGAGACGGCATTGAGAGTTCGGAAAAGCGCGCTGCACAGCTTTTGTAAGCAAGACGCGTCAACCCACAAGTGCTCCAAGGCATTAATGGTTGACACGGCCTTAGCCGACGTGTGAGATTGCCAATGTTAGCCAGTGCGGAATAGGTGCGCCGCTACACTAGGCGGTTACGTTTTCCCCCACCACACTGCCGGCATGTCCACACCTCCCATCACCGTCTCTTCCCTCGACCTCGAGCGTCTGCAGGTCCTGCTGGACGGCCCGGCCGGCGTGGCGTTTCCCGGACGCTCACAGCTGCAAGGCGAACTTGATCGTGCCGAGTCGTGCGACCCTGCTGCGATGCCCAAGCAGGTGGTCACCATGAATTCAACGGTGAAATTTTCCATCCAGGAAACCGGGAAGGAATTCACCCTGACGCTGGTTTATCCGCGCGATGCGGGCAGCACAGAAAACGCGATCTCCATTTTTGCACCGGTCGGCAGCGCACTGCTAGGCCTCGCAGTAGGGGATGAGCTGGCTTGGCCCGTACCTGGTGGATCCCATATGACCGTTCGCGTGGCCGAGGTCGTCTATCAGCCCGAACGCGCCGGCGAACTGCACCGCTAAACCGCGCCCCTCCTGTTATCACGTGACTTCCGCACCTGCCTCTTCCTTGCCTCTCCAGCACGGCCTCCCTGCTTTGCCGGTGGCAGCTGAGGCCATTGGCGAACCCGCTGGGCTGGCCCCGCCCAGAACGGCGCTTCAGCGCCGATTGGAACGCGCTCCCGAATGGTTCTGCGCCTTTCTGGCTGGCAACACCCGGGAAAAGACGAGGTTTCGCAGCGAACTGGCAACGATGAAGGGTTCAGTCGTATGGCTGGTGCGACAACGCAGAATCGGCGCGTGGACGGCTACCGAGCGCGAACATCTGCGCAATGTGATGCGGTCTGCCTCATCGGTCAGTCCGTATCTGGTGATCTGGGTGGTTCCGGGCTCGCTGCTCGTGCTGCCTTTCATGGCGTGGTTCATTGACCGAAGGCGCCGGAGCAAGAGCCAGCCGCTTGATGCCACGGCGTTGTCCGAGTCGGCAACGACTCGCGAGGACCACAATGTGTAAAAACCAAGCTTTTTACATAAGCACGCGCAATTTCTGTAATTGCGTGGCTTTTCAGTTCCTGTCCAGCAGGTAATCACGCCCGGCCCTACATTGAGCGCCGCAAGAAAGACCCGCTTGCTGGTCTGGTGGCGGTATGCGCGGTTCCGACCTGATGCACCCTCTGGGTGCGCTGGTGGTCGGTGCGGTGGCCGGAGCGCTGTTGGTCTCCATGTTCACGCTGACGCAAAACCGATGGAAGATCGACGACGTGCTGGGTGTCTGGCCGTTACACGGGCTGTGCGGAACATGGGGCGGCATGGCTGCGGGCATCTTTGGCAGCAAGGCGCTCGGCGGCCTGGGCGGGGTCGCTGTAGGCGCGCAGCTGCTGGGCACCGGCCTGGGCGTGGCGTGGGCGCTGCTGGGCGGCACGCTGGTGTATGGCGTTCTCAAATTCACACTCGGCCTGCGCCTGACCCGCGAGGAGGAGTTTGATGGCGCAGACCTTTCCATCCACCGCATCAGCGCGACGCCGGAGCGCGAGGCCAGCTGGTAGAACCAAAGTATCGGTCGCGCGCGAGCGCGGCGCGACGTCCGACGCGCAAGTGCAAGCCGAGCAGATACGCTTACACTGAGTTACGTATCCAATGATCAGCATCCCTTGTTTCTCCCGCGTCCCACGTCTCCTCCAAACATGAAGCTTCGCCCCCAGCTGGCCGCCCTTGGGCGGCTTTTCCTGCTCAGCGCGTGCTCCGGCCTGCCGGAAACCGTCGAGCGACCGGTATCGCGCGCGCTCGAAGCTACTGCCACCACTACGCTGGGCGCAAGCGTTCAGCAACGCAGCAAGCAGGCGCAGGCGCACAGCAATTCGGGCTTTCTGCTCCTCAGCGGCCCGGACGACGCCTACGGCAGCCGCCTGGCGCTGGCCGAAGCGGCAGAGAAAACGCTCGATCTGCAGTACTACGCCATCCATGCTGACGCCAGCACCGGGCGCCTGCTGGAAAGCGTGGTTGCGGCGGCGCGGCGCGGTGTACGGGTGCGGGTGCTGCTGGATGACTTTCACAGTACCGGGCGCGATGCCCAGGTCATGCGCCTGGCGTTCGAGCCCAACATCGAGATGCGCATGTTCAACCCGGTAGCCGGGCCGCGCGCCTCCAAGGTTGGGCGCATGTTCAGCGCGGTGATGGATTTTTCACGCGCCCAACAGCGCATGCACAACAAGCTCTTTATCGCCGACAACGCCATGGGCGTGACGGGAGGCCGAAACCTGGGCGATGCGTATTTCGGCAATGCCGAAAAAGGCAACTTTGTCGACCTCGACGTGCTCACCGCAGGCCCAGTAGTGCGACAGCTCTCAGCCAGCTTTGACAAATACTGGAACAACAAGCGCGCCTACCCAGTCGACTCGCTTATCAGTGAAGACGAACTGCTTGAAATGCGAGAGAAAATTCGCGCACAGGATGCTGCCGAGGCCGACGAGCCTGCTGAAATCGGTGCGCAGGAGAAGGCAGCGATCACCAAAAAGGCGCGCGAGGTGCTGAGCGCGGACGGCGCACCGCAGCCGTCGGGCGACCGGGCAGAAGTCACCAAGCAGGACGTGAAGGATTCCCAACAGGACCGTGCTGCCGAGTTCACGGCCATGAATCTGGACCAGACAAAACTGATCTGGGCACCCGCTGCAGTACTCGCAGACGAGCCCGCCAAGATTGCCGCTGAAGGCAGCGGCGCCTCGGTACCGCGTGAGCGCCAACAAGGCGACACGCCTGTAGCTACCGCTACCGCTACCGCCAACGCGCAGGCGCAGGCTTCTGAAGCCCCCGCCCCATCCCCAGCTCCGAAGCCTGCAGCCAAAGCCCTGGACGTGCCCGATGCGCCTTCAAATGCCCTCAATCAGGCTAGAGAACAACCCCAAGGCGAAACCGTGGTCGACGGCATCTTGCAGTTGATGGACCGCGCACAGCGCGACCTGCTCATTGTCTCGCCCTACTTTGTGCCGGGCCGCGACATCATGAAATCGTTCGAAGATGCCC
>JBBSRE010000212.1:0-5428 GCA_038243365.1 Burkholderiales bacterium
AGCTACTTTGACGCGCTGCTGGTCGGCCTGACCGCCACGCCCAAAGACGAAATCGACCGCAACACCTACGGTTTGTTTGACCTGGAAAGCGGCGTGCCCACCGATGCCTACGGACTGGACGACGCCATTGCCGAGGGCTATCTGGTGCCGCCGCGTGCGGTGTCGGTGCCACTCAAGTTCCAGCGCCAGGGCATTCGCTACCAAGACTTGAGCGACGACGAGAAAGACCAGTGGGATGCGTTGGAATGGGACGACGACGGCACGGGTGCTCCCGAAGAAGTGAGCGCTGAGGCGGTCAACCAGTGGCTGTTCAACACCGATACGGTAGACAAGGTGCTGGCGCTGCTGATGGAGCGCGGCCACAAGGTGGCCGGCGGCGACCGCTTGGGCAAAACCATTGTTTTTGCCAAGAACCAGGCGCACGCCAAATTCATTGCCGAGCGCTTTGACATCAACTACCCCGAGTACCGTGGCGAATTCGCCCGAACGATCACGTTCAAGACCGAGTACGCGCAGTCGCTGATCGATAAGTTTTCGCAGAAGGACCAAGCACCACACATCGCCATTTCAGTCGACATGCTGGACACCGGTATCGACGTGCCCGAGGTGGTGAACCTGGTGTTCTTCAAGATCGTGCGCAGCAAGACCAAGTTCTGGCAGATGGTGGGGCGCGGCACCCGCTTGTGCAAAGACCTGTATGGACCGGGCCAGAACAAGCAGGATTTCTTCGTCTTTGACTTCTGCCAGAACCTCGAATTTTTCAGCCAGGAGTTGGAAGGCAGCGAAGGCGCACTGGCCGAGCCGCTGGGCCAGCGGCTTTTCAAGGCGCGCCTGGAACTCATTGGCCTGCTGGACCAGCAATTGCAAGAGCATGGCGTGCAGGATGCCCCGGTGAAACCGCTGGTGCTCACTGAAGCGGGAATTCGCCACGACACCGCTGTGCTGCTGCACCGCATGGTGCGCGGCATGTCGCTCGACAACTTTGTGGTGCGCCCCAAGCGCCGTTGGGTAGAAGACTGGGCCCAGGCGGAACATTGGAAACACCCCACCGCCGACCAACTCGGCGAGGTCGCCACGCATTTATCAGGCTTGCCCACCAGCGTGCGCGATGACGATGAAGACGCCAAGCGTTTTGACGCATTGATGCTGGGCCTGCAACTGGCCCGGCTGCGCCAGGAACCTGCCTTCGCCCGGCTGCAAAGCCGCGTGCAGCAACTGGCCAGCGCTCTGCTGGAGCTGACCAGCGTGCCCGACGTGCGCGCGCAACTGCTGTTGATCGAAGCCGTGGCCGGCGATGAATGGTGGCAAGACGTGACGCTGCCCATGCTGGAGCAGGCGCGTCGCAAGCTGCGCAGCCTCATCAAACTGATTGAAAAGGCAGCCCGCAAAGTGGTCTACACCGACTTTGAAGACGCTTTGGGGGAGACCACCGAGGTCGACTTGCCTCTGGTCGCCAGCGCGGTGAACTTTGAGCGCTTTCGCAGCAAGGCCAAAGCATTTCTGCGCGCCCATGAAGACCGCATGGCGCTGTACAAGCTGCGGCGCAACCAGCCGCTCACGTCTGTCGATTTGCAAGAATTGGATGCTTTGTTGCATGAAGCAGGTGCCACCGATGGCGACCTGGAGCGCGCCCGCAGCTTGCATATGAACCTGCCTGCGTTTGCCCGCTCATTGGTCGGGCTGGACCGGGAAGCCGCCACGCAGGCTTTTGCGCATTTGGTAGCGGCGGGCACCGCGACTGCCAACCAGCTGCAGTTCATCAACGAAATCGTGCAGCACCTGACCGAACACGGTGCGATGTCTGCAGATCGCCTCTACCACTCGCCGTTCACCGACATCCACGCGCAAGGGCCCGATGGCTTGTTTGATAGTTCGAATGCAGCCCTGCTATTCAAGGCCCTGGACAGCCTGGAGTTAAGGCAAGCCGCGGCCTAATCGCTTCGGCTTGGAGAGACGCGCGCATGCTGCAGAACGCCCCCGCACAGCGTCGCAATGCATTGATCGACGATCTGCTCCGGCGAATATTCGCCGCCCGGCTGGTACCAGCGCCCGATCCAGCTCAGTGCACCAGCAATCACAAACGCCACCATCTTCGGATCGCACGGGGCGATGGCGCCCTCTTCCACGCCGGCGGCCACCAGGCGGCGGAACTCGTGGTCGATTTCGGCTTTCAGGCGGCGCAGTTCGCGGCGGCTGTCTTCGGGCAATTGCTCGTCGCCAACGCGAATCAGGCACATGCCGAAATCCAGGGTGACGATGCGGCCGTAGACGCGCATGCAGGTCAGGAGCTGATCCACCGCCGTGCCGCCTGAGCGGCGCGAATCCTCAATGCCGACCAGCATCATGTCCAGCCCCTGGCGCACACAAGCCAGCAGGATTTCGTCCTTGTTCTTGACGTAGTAGTACAGCGTGGGCTTGCTCACGTGCAGGCGCGCAGCGATGTCGTCCAGCGAGGTGGCGTGAAAGCCGCGCTCGTTGAATAGCTGCGCGGCCGCAGCGAGCACCGCCTGGCGCTTGGTTTCGCGCTGCTGCTCGCGGTCGGGCGCGCTGGCCCAGGGGGACGCGACGGCGAGGGGCGGGCGTAAGGGGGAACTGGCCATGGTGGTGGTGGCGATTGGTGCGGTTCGGTAGTGACCGGCAGTGGGGTAAATCCTGATGTACCGAACCCGGTTCGCACACAGACTCTACTCGTGAGTAAGTAGTTTACGAGCGAGTAACCCTCGCGCGTCCCGCACAAACCCTAGGTGAGGTTCGATGCAGATTGCCCCGTCCGGAAGCGCCGGTCCGTTGCTGGAAGTCGATGGTGTCACGCTCGCCTTTGGCGGCGTGCGCGCGCTGAGCGGCGTGGGGTTTGCGGTGCAGCCGGGCACCATCACGGCCGTGATAGGCCCCAACGGCGCCGGCAAGACCTCGCTGTTCAACACGATCTCGGGCTTCTACCGGCCGAGTGCCGGGCGCATTCGCTTCAAGGGGCGCGACATCACCGATCTGCCAGCGCCCAAGCGCGCGGCGCTCGGGCTGGGCCGCAGCTTCCAGAACATCGCCCTGTTTCGCGGCATGACGGTGCTCGACAACATCAAGCTGGGCCGGCACGCGCACATGAAGACCAATGTGCTCGACGCCCTGTTCTACATGGGCCGGGCCCGCCGCGAAGAGGCGGAACTGCGCGCCGACATCGAAGAACGGATCATCGATTTCCTGGAGATCGACCACATCCGGCACGCAAGCGTGGCCGCGCTGCCCTACGGATTGCAAAAACGCGTGGAGATGGCGCGTGCTTTGGCCATGCAGCCGCAGATCCTGATGCTCGACGAGCCTGTCGCCGGCATGAACCGCGAAGAGACCGAAGACATGGCGCGCTTCATCCTCGATGTGCGCGCAGAGTGGGGCGTCACGGTGCTGATGGTCGAGCACGACATGGCCATGGTGATGGACCTGTCAGACCATGTGGTGGTGCTCAACTTCGGCGAAGTGATTGCACAGGGCGCACCGGCCGACGTGCAGCGCGACCCTGAGGTGATCCGGGCGTACCTCGGTTCAGGCGATGTCCATGACCTGCGCCACCGCTTGCATGGCGCAGCCAATCCGCAGCACTCCCCACCAAAGGCAGCTTGATGGACTGGCTCATTCTTTTCGAAGTCAGCCTGACGGGTCTTGCAAGCGGCGGGCTGTATGCGCTTGCGGCGCTTGCCTTCGTCATGGTCTACAAGGCCACGCGCGTGGTGAACCTGGCAATTGGCGAAATGCTGATGGCAGGCGCCTATCTGTTCTTCACTTTTGCCGCCATGTTTGCGCTGCCTATCTGGCTGGCGGTTCCTGCGGCAGTGCTGGCAGCCGGCGTGTTGGGCGGCGTGATCGAACGCACCATGATTCGCCCTCTGCTCGGCGAGCCACCGATCTCTGTGTTCATGGTGACCATTGGCCTGGGATCAGTACTGGTCGGCCTGGTGGAAGTGATCTGGGGCGCCGACCAGAAGCGCCTGCCCGACTTCATGCCCAGCGACCCCATCATGGTGGGGGAAGCCTTTCTGGCCCCCAAGGTGTTCTGGGGCGCGGTGATCGCTGCAGTGTTCATCGCCGCCGTGCTGCTGGTGTTCCGCTTCTGGCGCGGGGGCGTGGCCCTACGCGCCACCGCCAGCGACCAGGGGGCCGCGTATTCGGTGGGCATCAACGTTCCACGCGTGTTCTCACTCTCGTGGGTAGTGGGCGCCATGATTGCCGCCGTCTCCGGAATCATCGTGGGGTCGATTGGCGGCATCTCCAGCGCCATGGGGGTCTTTGGGCTCTCAGTGCTGGTCGTCGTCATCGTCGGTGGCCTTGACAGCGTGCTGGGCGCTTTGGTTGCCGGCCTGCTCATCGGCGTGATCGAGGCGATCGCAGGCTTCTACCTGGGCGGCGAATACAAGCTGCTCGCCACCTTCATCGTGCTGGTCGTTGTGCTGATGCTGCGGCCTTATGGCCTCTTCGGCACACACGAAATAGAGCGGCTATGAAGCACCCCCTGCGTCGCTTCGCGCCTTCCCCCTCTAGGGGGACGCCGCCCGTGGCCGGGCAAAGCCCGTTGCCCGGCGGCCGCTGGCCATCCCCATTTCGGCGCTGTCTGCCAATCACGATGGCGCGCGCCGCCTTGGAGTGCTGAGATGCGCATCGGAACCCTCAAGGAAAGCTACCTCACAGACGCGGCGCTGTTCGACTCGCGCACGCAGAAGGCTTGGTTGGTGGTGCTGGCAGCGGCGTTGGTGCTGTTTCCGTTTTTTGCCGACCGCTATTGGCTGTATCTGGCCTGCCTGGTGGCCATCAACGTGGCAAGCGCCAGCGGGCTCAACATCCTTACCGGGTACACCGGCTTGGTGAGCCTGGGGCAGGCGGCCTTCATGGGGCTGGGCGCCTACACCGTGGCGGTGATGCAGATTCGCCTGGGCACGCCGTTTCTGCTCAACATCTTTGCCGGCGGTGTGGTGGCCATGCTGGGCGGCCTGGTGGTGGGCATCCCGTCGCTGCGGGTGAAGGGCTTGTACCTGGCCATCGTCACCATCGCAGCATCCTTCATTGCGCATTTCCTGTTTGCCAATTTCGACCTGACCGGTGGCACGGCCGGGCTCACCGTACCGCCCGCAAGCATTTTCGGCGTGCAGCTGGATACCTCGTTCAAGCTGTACTGGGTGATCGTGCCCATCACGGCGCTGATGCTGCTGGGCTCGGCCAACCTGTTTCGCACCCGCATCGGCCGCGCCTTCATCGCCATTCGTGACCGCGACATTTCGGCTGAAGTGCTGGGGATACCGCTGCTGAAAACCAAGCTGCTGTCGTTTGGTTTGTCTTCGTTCTACGCCGGTGTGGCGGGTGGCTTGTGGGCGTACTTCTTCCGCGTGGTGACACCCGAGAGCTTCCCGCTGTCAATGTCGATCTTTTTCCTCGCCGCCATCAT
>JBBSRE010000213.1:0-5403 GCA_038243365.1 Burkholderiales bacterium
AAGTCAGGGCGGCTGTACATCAGCGTCTTGACCGCGCGGTAGTCGTCGCTGCCCTTGCCCTCCACCATGTAGCAGGCCAGTGTCCACGGGCTGCCGGAAAACCCGATCAGCGGCACGCGGCCGTGCAGCGCCTTGCGGATGCTGGTGACCGCGTTGAACACATAGCGCAGCTTGTCCATGTCGGGCACCGCCAGCTGGTCTACAGCGGCTTCATCGCGCACGTTGCGGGCAAAGCGCGGGCCTTCGCCCTCTGCAAAAGTGAGGCCCAGGCCCATGGCGTCAGGCACCGTCAGGATGTCGCTGAACAAGATGGCTGCATCCAACGGAAAGCGTTCCAGCGGCTGCAGCGTGACTTCGGTGGCGTAGTCGACGTTGGTGGCCAGGCCCATGAAGCTGCCAGCGCGCGCGCGCGTGGCTTTGTACTCGGGCAGATAGCGGCCGGCCTGGCGCATGAGCCACAGAGGCGTGTAATCAGTGGCCTGGCGGCGGCAGGCGCGTAAAAAGGTGTCGTTGGAGAGGGGGGCGAAGCTCATGCAGGGATTGTCGCAGGCAGCGCGGCGCTTCCCATTGCCCTGTCCCTCCGCTCAGGCGGCAGGTGCAGCTTGCGCCGCCACGGACGTCTCGCTAGTACCGATCTCCGGCTCCGGCGCGTGCTCACGCCGTTGCACCGCCACGAAGCGGTCGGCCACGAAGGCCAGCGAGGTGTAGCTGGCGTTAGCTGCCGGGTTGCCTCCCGTGGCGTGGTAATCCGAGAATGCGGCGGACTGGTTCACGTACACGCCTTGCGTCAGGTTGATGGACAGCGCGACACGGGTGCGTCGGCCCAGCGCGATCGCTTGATCAACAAAGCAGGGGTCGGTGGAATAAACGCCCAGCGTGAGGGCGCCTTGCGTGCGCAAGGTGGATTCGGCCAGTGCCAATGCGTCGGCCCCTGAGTCGGCGGCAATCAGGAACGACACCGGACCGAAACATTCTTCACCATAGACCGCACGCGATTCTCGCGAGAGCGCGACGATGGCCGGGGTGTGCAACGGTGCGCTGTCGAACTGCGGGTGGGGCAGGCTGCGCGACGCCAGCACGGTGCGCCCCTTGCCTGGCGCCACCTCCAGGCGCTGCAAGGTTTCCGGCGCACACACCACGCCGAGCACGGCTGACGCCACACGCGGGTCAGCCAGCAACGTGTCGACGCCCGCAGCCAAGTCCTCGCCCACCTGTTCGAAGCTCTTGTGGCCTTGGTCTGTGGCGATGCCGCCCTTGGGCACCAGCAGGTTCTGCGTGGTGGTGCACATCTGGCCGCTGTAGAGCGACAGCGTGAATGCCAGGTTCTTGATGAGGCCGGCGTAGTCGTCCGTCGATTCGACGATGACGGTGTTCACGCCCGCCATCTCGGCGTAGACCTTGGCCTGGCGCGCGTGGTCCATCAGCCAATGGCCGAACTGGGTGCTGCCGGTGAAATCGATGCTGGCGACCGCAGGGTTTGTGGCGAGCGCCTGCGTGTCCGCCGCGTCGGGGCAGAGCGCGAGTGCGACGATGTCGGCGGGCAAGCCCTGCTCCATCAGCACTTCGCGCAGCACCGCAACGGTCAGTGCCGCGGGCAGCACCGCGTTCGGGTGCGGTTTCACGATCACCGGGTTACCGGTGGCGAGCGATGCGAACAGGCCCGGGTAGGTGTTCCACGTGGGGAAGGTGGCGCAGCCGATCACCAGCCCGATACCGCGGCCGACGATTTCGAAGTGCTTGCGCATGCGCAGCACTGGCCCCTTGCCTTGTGGCTTTTCCCACAGGCTTTCGGCCGGGACATCGGCCATGGCTTTCCAGGCGTAGGCGATGGCTTCCAGAGCGCGGTCCTGTGCCTGCGGGCCGCCGGCCTGGAAGGCCATCATCGGGCCCTGCCCGGTGGTGAGCATCACCGCATGGGCGATTTCATGGCTGCGCCGGTTCAGGCGTACCAGCGCTTCCAGCAGGACGCCCACGCGGCCTTGGGGTCCCACAGCTTGCCAGGAAGGTTCGGCTGCCAGCGCGGCATCGACCAGCGCCTCGGGTGCGCAGTCCGGGTAGCGCACGTCGAGCGTCACTCCGTAGGGCGAGCGTTCGGCGGCGGAGCGTCCGCGTTCGCCTGGCTGCTCAAGCGGGAAATTTCGTCCCATCAGTGCCTGCACGGCGGCTTGGCCCTTGGCCTGGCCGTCCTCTCCATACACCTTGGGCGAGGGATTCTCGGGAAAGGCCGACCAGTGTCCGCGTGTCGCCAGTGCCGCGAGAGCGCCGTCGAGCAGGTCGCGGTGCGTGTCAAAGAGGGTGGTCATGCAAGTCTCCATAGATTTTTTTGAGAGGCGGACGCTCGCCACAAGAGCCGCGTGTCAGCGCGCAGGCGAGGGCGACAGGTAAAGCGTGCTCCCGACCCATTCACGCAAACAAAAACCAGTAACTGCGGGTTTTTCCCGAATGCATGGGCTTGTGTCAGGACAGCGATGCAGCATATTATCGACCGACCGTTCGGTCAATAATGTTTTGCGCTGGATCAAACCCTTTGCTCACTGCCTTATGAATGCACCTGTCTCCTCCGCACCGCTGGTGCTTGTCACCAACGATGGCGCTGTGCGCACGATTGCACTCAACCGTCCCGGCGCACTCAATGCCTTGACCGCAGAATTGCACGCTGAATTGATGGCAGCACTGGAAGCTGTGGCGACCGATAAAAGCGTTCGCTGCGTGGTATTGACCGGCAGTGGCCGAGGATTTTGCGCAGGACAAGATTTGGCAGATCCTGCCGTTGCGCCGGGAGCTGATGGGCTCGGTGAAGTCATTGAGCGCTGGTACCGGCCGTTGTGTCTGCGCATTGCCAGCATGCCGGTGCCCGTTGTGGCGGCGGTCAACGGCGTAGCGGCAGGAGCGGGCGCCAACATCGCGCTGGGCTGCGATGTGGTGCTGGCGGCGGAATCAGCGAACTTCATCCAGGCCTTTGTGAAGATTGGCTTGATGCCCGACAGCGGTGGCACTTGGCTGCTGCCACGTCTGGTCGGGCGCAGCCGTGCGCTGGGCCTCGCGCTGCTGGGCGACAAGCTGAGCGCCGCCGAAGCTGAGCGCATTGGCCTCATCTGGCGCTGCGTGGCCGACACAGACTTCGCCGCCGAGACCCAGGCGCTGGCCCAACGTTTGGCGTCCATGCCCACGCGGGCACTTGTGGCCACACGTCACGCCATTGATTCGGCCGCGCAGCTCGATTTCGCAGGCTCGCTCACGCTCGAAGCCGCAGGGCAGCGCAGTTTGGGTGCTGCCGCCGACTACCAAGAAGGCGTGGAAGCTTTCCGCGCAAAGCGCGCGCCGAAGTTTTCGGACCGGTGACCGCCATGGCCCACGCTCCCACACAAGTCGTCGACCCCGCCGCGCAGCAACTTGCCGAGCAAGTGCGCGACGGCATGCTCACCAACGACCGCGCGACGCGCAGCCTGGGTATCCGCATCACGCACATCGCGCCAGGGCAGGCGCAGCTCGAAATGCCGGTGCGGGACGACATGCTCAACGGCTTTGACATCTGCCATGGCGGCTTCATCACTACGCTGGCAGATTCGGCTTTCGCCTTTGCTTGCAACGCACGCAATGCCATGACCGTTGCCTCAGGCTTGTCCATCGACTTTCTGGCCCCCGCGCGCGCAGGCGATGTGCTGATTGCGCAGGCTCATGAAGTGTCTCTGGCCGGACGCACCGGCGTGTACGACGTCGAGGTACACAACCAGCGCGGCGAGGCGGTGGCCGTGTTTCGTGGGCGCTCGTACGCCATGAAAGGTCGCACCACGGTGGCCGAGGCTGGCGCCGAATGAGCCAACCCTTTTTTCTTGATTTTCAGGAACCCGCATGACCCGGCGCACCCATCCCCCCTGCGAACTCGAATCCATCGAGCGTGCCAGCCGCGACGAAATCACGGCGCTGCAGATTGAGCGTCTGCGCTGGACGCTGCAGCATGCCTACGACAACGTGCCGCACTACCGCAAGGCATTTGATGCCAAGGGCGTCCACCCGGGTGACCTGCGCCAGTTGAGCGACCTCACGCGCTTTCCCTTCACGGTCAAGAAAGATCTGCGCGAGAACTACCCCTTCGGCATGTTCGCCGTGCCGCGCGAGCAGGTGCTGCGGGTGCATGCGTCGTCAGGCACCACCGGCAAACCGACGGTGGTCGGCTACACCCAGAGTGACATCGATACTTGGGCGGACCTGGCGGCGCGCTCCATTCGCGCTGCGGGTGGCCGGCGGGGCGACATGGTGCACATCGCCTACGGTTACGGGCTGTTCACCGGTGGCCTCGGCGCGCATTACGGAGCTGAGCGGCTCGGGTGCACGGTGGTGCCGATGTCGGGCGGGCAGACCGAAAAACAGGTGCAGCTGATTCACGATTTCAAGCCCGAAATCATCATGGTGACGCCGTCGTACATGCAGGTGATCATTGAGGAGTTTGTCCGCCAGGGGCTGGATCCGCGCGAGAGCTCGCTCAAGGTCGGCATCTTTGGCGCCGAGCCTTGGACGGAAGCGATGCGGCGCGAGATTGAGGGCAAGGCTGGCATCGATGCCGTGGACATTTACGGACTGTCGGAAGTCATGGGCCCGGGTGTGGCCAGCGAATGCGTGGAGAGCAAAGACGGCCCGGTGATTTGGGAAGATCATTTCTACCCGGAAATCATCGACCCCGACACGGGCGAGGTGCTGCCTGAGGGTGAGGAAGGCGAACTGGTGTTCACCTCGCTCAGCAAAGAGGCGCTGCCCATCGTGCGCTATCGCACCCGAGACCTCACACGTCTGTTGCCGCCCACTTCGCGTTCTTTCAGGCGCATGGGCAAGATCGTCGGGCGCTCGGACGACATGCTGATCGTGCGCGGCGTCAACCTGTTTCCCACACAGGTGGAGGAAATTGTGCTGGCGCACGAGCACCTCTCCGGCCAGTACCAGATTGTGCTCACACGCGAAGGCAACCTTGACCGGCTGGCGGTGCGCTGTGAGCTCAACATGCTGGCGTCCCACATGGCGCCCGCCGAGGTGGAGCAGGTTGCCGGGTGGGTGCGCCACCGCATCAAGACGGTCATTGGAGTGACCACGCACGTCGAGGTACTGCCCATCGATTCCATCGAACGCACGCTGGTGGGCAAGGCCCGGCGCGTAGTGGACCAGCGCCCGCGCTAGGGCCAAAAAAAGGAGCTATCACATGTACACGCAAGCCATGGACACGGTGGGCAAGGACGCAGAGCCCAAGCCGCGCGCGGTTCGCTCAGCAGACGATCTGCAAAAGGAAGAACAGTTCGAAGCGCGCATCGACGCCGGCGACTTCATCGAGGCCAAGGACTGGATGCCCGAGCACTACCGCAAGACCTTGCTGCGCCAGATCAGCCAGCATGCACACTCGGAAATCGTCGGCAT
>JBBSRE010000214.1:0-5381 GCA_038243365.1 Burkholderiales bacterium
AATGCGGTACTGCTTGGCGTCTTCAAGCGTCTTGATGCTGTAGGTTTTGTTCGGCCGTCCAAACAGGTAGTAATTGGTTGGCGCGATGACGCCCACCCATTTGAATGACTTGTCGCGCTCGGGCGTGCGGCCGATGCTGTAGATGAGTACGCCGGGCGCGCTGCGCGCGGTTTCGTAAGCACGCGCCCAAGGCAGGGACTGAAAATCGCCGCGCAACTTGAGTTCTGCAAGCACCGCCTCGACCACTTCTGTGCTCAGGCCGGTGATTTTCCCTTGGTCGGTGTAGTTGTATGGCGGGTATTCCTCGGTGAGGATGCGCACCGTGCTGGCAGGGGCGGCGCTGGCCACGCCGCAGCACCACAGAGCGGCCAGCCAAGCAAGGCTGCGCCAGCGGACAAGGGTGGCGCTGAAAGAGTAGGAGACGGCCATGCGTGTGAGGAGTGGTCTTGGAATGAATCGTGGAACCTGGGTGCTCTGATTCAGTATCCGATGCGCGGAGGACGAGGTCAATGCCGGCGAGCCCGCAGCGGGCGGTGCAGGAAAGCCAGCAACCGGCGCTCCGCGGCCCGCAATGGGGGTGAGCCGCAGGCGAAGCCGCGCCGGCAGCGGATCGCGGATCGCGGATCGCTTTCGGGGTCTGCGCCCTTCATTTTGCAAGCAGGCTGGCGATGATAGCGGCCTCGTCCAGCGTGGTGAAGCACATGTTGTGCCTGTGGGTCAGCGGTCCTCCGCCCGGCACCAGGCTGCCGTCCTCGTCGCCCATGGCCTTGAACTTCCATGCCCCGCCTATGCGCTTGAGCTGACCGACAGGTTCGCCGTTGGCGAGGTGGACGGCGACCACGCCTTCGTTGACGGCGCGAAGGGTCAAGCCGCTCACGGGCTGCCCAGCTTTGGTGTACGAGCGCGATCGAGCGCACGGGCGCGCCAGCGGCACGGTGGCTGCAATCGAAACCAGAATTTCAAGTGAAAATGGCCTCTAAGGCTTATGCATATTGCGCGAGAAGCTATGGTTTTTGACATCTATGAAAGCTCCTGGGGAGGTGGTTCCGGTTCCTGAAACGCGTTCACCGGCAGTCCCGGCACCGCGACCGGCTCTTGCCATACCAGCACCTGCCCCGCAAGCGGTGTGCGTTCCAGTTCGCCCGCTGGCCGGCCGTGGCGCGCGCTGGTGACGAACAGGGTGCGCAAGTCCGGCCCACCGAGGCACACCATAGTCGGGCAGGCGAGTGGCGTGGCAATTTCGCGCAGCACATCGCCTGCGGCCGAGAGTTGCAGCACCCGGCCGCCTTCGTACATGGCGCACCAGTAGTTGCCCTCCACGTCCACCGCTGCGCCGTCCGGGCGGCCGCCGTAGCCCGCCGCACCGCTGGCCCATCCGGGCGGTTTGGGTGTGAACTGGTGCAGCGCTCGCGCAGGGCCAGGCTCTCCGGTGTCCGGGTTCCAGTCGCGCTCTGCAACGCAGTGGGTGGGGGTGTCGCTGCTGTAGAGCGTGCGCTGGTCAGGCGACCAGGCCAGCCCGTTGAGGGTGCCGGCTTCACCCCACAAGCGGTGCACGCTGGCACTTTGCTGCGAGCCTTCTTTGCGTTCACCGGAAGGGGCGTTGATGCGGTACATCGCTGCCGCCTTGCCGCCTTGCTCATCCCGCGTGCCGACCCAGAAGCGGCCCTGCGGGTCGCACTTGCCGTCGTTGGCGCGTTGTGTGGCGGGGTCGTAGGGCAGGCGTGCGATGCAGGTGAGCGCACCGCCCCAAACCTGCGCGCGGTAAATGCCGCTGCGCAGCGCAAAGATCCAGCCACTGTCCACGCCCGCTGTCTGCGCCGGCGCCATGCAACCGGGCTCACTCGGCAACGACCAGCGCTCGGTCGCGCCGGTGTCAGGGTCGGCTCGCAAGGCGGCGCGGCCTGCGATGTCGACCCAGTACAGGCGCGCCTGGCGCGCCTTGTGCGCCTTGTCTCTGTCTGCGTGCCAGAAGGGCGATTCACCCAGTTCGCATACCTGGCTCCCCAATGCCTGCCATGTCATGACGCGCCCTTTCTGCGGTTGTACCGCTGCTTGCTCGGATTGATTATTGGCGCACGGGCCAGCTGGCCGCGTAGGCCCATGCTTCGTGAAGTGTGGCGGTGCCCATAGGGCTCGCCTTTCGCGAACTCCACAAGCAAATAAGGCCCACCGTTTCTAATGGGCCTTGCGAGGCGCCGAAGCGCCAGGAATGGGAGCGCGAGAAGGTCAGCGGCTGTACGCCGTCTCGCCGTGCGAGGTGATGTCCAGGCCTTCGCGCTCGGCTTCTTCCGATACGCGCAGCCCCACCAGCAGGTCCGCGACCTTGTAGCTGATGAAAGCCACCACGCCCGACCACACCATGGTGATCAACACGCTCTTGCACTGAATCCACACCTGTGCGCCCATGGCATACGTGTCAGGTGTCAGTCCGCCGGTGCCGCCCAGGCTTTGCGAGGCGAACACGCCGGTCAGGATGGCTCCCACAATGCCGCCTACGCCGTGTACGCCAAACACGTCAAACGCGTCGTCAGCACCCAGCATGTGCTTGAGGCCACCCACACCCCACAGGCAGACCAGGCCGGCGATCAGCCCGATCACGATCGAGCCCATCGGGCCGACGAAACCGGCCGCGGGCGTCACCGCCACCAAGCCCGCCACCGCACCGGACGCTGCGCCCAGCATGGAGGCCTTGCCCTTGTGCAGTGTCTCGCCGGCCAACCACGACAGCGTGGCAGCAGCGGTAGCCAAGGTGGTGTTGATGAACGCCAGGCCTGCGGAGCCGTTGGCCGCACCTGCCGAGCCGGCGTTGAAGCCGAACCAGCCCACCCACAGAAGGGACGCGCCGACCATGGTCAACGTCAAGCTGTGCGGCGTCATGGCTTCCTTGCCGAAGCCGATGCGCTTGCCCACCATGTAGGCGCCCACCAGGCCGGCGACACCGGCGTTGATGTGCACTACGGTGCCGCCTGCGAAGTCGAGCGCGCCATCCTTGCCCAGCATGCCGCCGCCCCACACCATGTGCGCCATGGGGATGTAGCTGAAGGTGAACCACAGCACCGCGAAGATCAGCACTGCTGAGAAGCGCATGCGTTCGGCGAACGAGCCGACGATCAGTGCCACGGTGATAGCAGCAAAGGTCGACTGGAAAGCGACGAACACGTATTCGGGAATGGTCGGCAGCAGGCCCGAGAGCGTGTCCGGCGCGATGCCTTTGAGGAACAACTTGTCGAAACCACCATAGAAGTTGCCCTCGCCGCTGAACGCCAGGCTGTAGCCGTACAAGGCCCACAGCACTGTGATCATCGAGAAGATGACGAAGACTTGCACCAGCACTGACAGCATGTTTTTGGAGCGGCCCAAACCGCCGTAGAACAACGCCAGGCCGGGAATGGTCATCAGGATGACCAGCAGCGTGGAGGTCAGCATCCAGGCGGTATCGCCGCTGTTGAGCGTGGGGGCTGGCGCCGCAGCCGGGACGGCTTCGACGCTCACGATGGTGGCCACTGCCGGCGCTGCGCCCATGGTAGGAGCCGTGGTAACGATGGCACTGGCAGGCGCATCCGCCTGCACGGTGGTAGCGGAGGTGTCAGCGGCGGGTGTTTGCGCGAGGGTCAGCGGGCCCAGGGTGAGCGCGCCGAGACCCAGTAGCAGGGAGGCAATCAGTTTTTTCATGGCGGTGTTCTCTGATGGAATGGAGGCGGCGGGTGAGCGCAGAGCGTTGGAGGCGAGCGCCTCAAATCGCTTCCTGGCCGGTTTCGCCGGTGCGGATACGCACCACCTGCTCCAGCGCGGCGACAAAAATCTTGCCGTCGCCTATCTTTCCGGTGCGTGCAGCGCCTTCGATGGCTTCGATGACGCGCTCGACCAGGTCGTCGGAGATGGCAGCCTCGACCTTGACCTTGGGCAAAAAATCCACCACGTATTCCGCGCCACGGTACAGCTCGGTGTGGCCCTTCTGGCGCCCAAAGCCCTTGACTTCAGTAACGGTGATGCCCTGCACGCCGATGTCCGAGAGCGCTTCGCGCACCTCGTCAAGCTTGAAGGGTTTGATGATGGCGGTGACCATTTTCATGGGGTGTTTTCCTCTCTCAAAAATTGCGCAAATGCACTCAAAGCGCCTTGCTGAGCGTGAGCAGCAGGCGCGGCTTGTTGCCGTCGCCGTAGAACGATTGCTTGTTGGCACCGACGATGGCAGCAGCCAGGCTCACGCCACTGCCGAAGTCGTAGGCGCCGCCCAAGCTGTAATCCAGGTAGTTCGGCACGCCGCTGTCATGGATGTCGCTGGAAAAGCGCGTGAAGCCGACCGACGCCTTGAGCGTGGTGCTGGGCGCCACTTCCTGGGCAAAAGCCAGGCTGAAGTAGCCGGTGTTGCGGCCATTGAGGCCCGAGCCTGTGCGCGAGCCGGCGAAGGCGAAGTAGTCTTCAGAGACGGTGTGTGCGTACTTGGCCGTGACCGGGCCGTAAGTAGCAGCGGCGGACAACTCGGTAGTGTTGCCGTTGGCGTTGCCCGGGTAGGCGTACAGCAGGCCGCCCAGATCCACATCGAACTCGCCCAGCTTGGTTTTGTAGCCGCCGTAGAAATCCATCTCGATCGAATTGCCGGGCAACCAGTTCACGCTGGAGTTCCAGTTGCCTACGTACCAGCCGGACTCACCGAAGGCATAGTCGAAGCCGCCCTGGATGGCGGGCTTGACGGCCTTGGACTTGTGCGTGTCCTGGTCCTGCCCGCGAAACTTGTAGTTGGTCGTCAGTGCGACGTTGCCACTGAACTGGGCGCTGGCGAGAAGTGGAAGCGCAGCAGCGAAGGCAGCCACCAGGGTCTTGAGCGAAGCGTGTTTCATGGGTTCTCCGGAGGTCGGAATCGTGAGGGGTGACACCTCTAAGCAGGGAGCGTGCCAGCCACGCTGTTCCTGTGGCATGCTCCCCCGCAACCTGCGGTAACCGGGGATCAGGCCCCTACCGATGTCCACCCGACGCACCCACAGCGGCGCACCTTTTTGGGGAGAAATGGGCTCATGAGTCTTGCTTTGGTGCAGAGCCGCGCGCTGCTTGGTTTGCGCGCCCCCCAGGTCACCGTAGAGGTGCACTTGGCCAATGGCCTGCCCAGCTTCACGCTGGTGGGGCTGGCAGATGTGGAGGTCAAGGAAGCGCGCGAGCGCGTGCGCTCGGCGTTGCAGAACGCGGGGCTGGAGTTCCCGCACAACAAGCGCATTACGGTGAACCTGGCACCGGCCGATCTGCCCAAGGATTCCGGTCGCTTCGACCTTCCCATTGCGCTGGGCATCCTGGCCGCCAGCGGGCAGATTGACGCAGCGAAACTGGTGGGTTGGGAGTTTGCGGGCGAGCTTTCGCTCTCGGGCGAACTGCGCGCAGTGCGCGGT
>JBBSRE010000215.1:0-5357 GCA_038243365.1 Burkholderiales bacterium
CCAATGGGCGCAGGCCGTCAACGCGAGCTCCACTTTCGGCGACGACAACGGCAAAACGCCGTCTGAGCACAATCTCCCTGCGTTGATCGCAGGTGCCCCCGACGGCAAGTCCTGGATCAACAATCACCAGGACATGGGGTTCGACTGGATCGAGGCGACCTTCGCCAACCCCACGTCTGCCTCGGCCGTGCGGATGGTCAGCAACGACAGCGGTGTGCAATCCATTACCAAGCTCGAACTTCAGGACACGGCCGGCAACTGGAGCACAGTGTGGTCGGGCCTGAGCGACGTAAAACCTGACAAGCGCGGGCCGCGGAACTGGTTTGTGAAGACCTTCCCTAAAACCGCTTATCAGGTGAAGGCGGTCAAAATCACGTTCGCCAACAACGTGCAGAGCGGCTACAAGGAAGTGGATGCGATTCAGTTGATCCGCGAGTAATTCTTGAACGCTGCCATCGGAAAAAGAACGAGGCGCTCAGCCGGCCTGTCAGGCAGCGGCTGGCGCGAATCAGGCCGGGCTCTACTTGCGTCAGTCTGATAACTCCGCGCACTTGCAGCAGAGCGGCAGGCGGGACGTCATCAGTGCAGTTCCGGTGGGTCGGCGGTGGTTCGAAAAGCGCTACCGGAAAACGACCGTCTTGTGCCCGTTCGGCAGCACCCGGTGCTCGCTGTGCCACTGCACGGCGCGCGCCAGCACCTGGGTTTCGGTGTCGCGGCCGCGGGCGGTCAGGTCCTCCACGGTGTCGGTGTGGTCGGCGCGGGCCACGTCCTGCTCGATGATGGGGCCTTCGTCCAGGTCCGCCGTGACGTAATGCGCCGTGGCGCCAATCAGCTTGACACCGCGCTCGTGCGCTTGGTGGTAAGGCTTGGCGCCCTTGAAGCTGGGCAGAAAGCTGTGGTGGATGTTGATGGCGCGGCCCGCCAGCTTCTGGCACATGGGGTCTGACAACACCTGCATGTAGCGTGCCAGCACCACCAGTTCGGCGCGCTCGGTTTCAATGATCTCCAGCTGCCGCGCTTCGGCCTGTGGCTTGGAGGCCGCCGTGACGGGAATGTGGTGAAACGGCACGTTGTAGCTGGCGGCCAGTTGATAGAAGTCGCGGTGGTTGCTGATGATCGCGCGCAGATCGATCGGCAGCAGGCCCGATTTCCATCGGAACAGCAAGTCGTGCAAACAGTGCCCATCGCGGCTGACCATGATCACGGTGGGCATGGGCGTGTGCAGCGCATGCAGTTTCCACTGCATCTGGTGCGGCTCGGCGAACTGCTGCAATTGCAGCTTGAGATCGGTGTAGTCGAGCTGGCCGCAGGCGAACTGAACGCGCATGAAGAACAGGCCGGTGGCTGTGTCATTGAATTGCGCGGCTTCTTCGATGTTGCCGCCGTGCTGCAGCAAAAAGCCTGAGAGCGCGTGCACCAGACCTTTGCGGTCGGGGCAGGAAAGGGTCAGTACATAGGCTTGGGTCATAGCGCAGCGATTGTCGCAGCAGCGGCCCCGCGGCCCGACGGGCTGCGTGCGCAGGCAGGCTTGCTCACCTAAGAAGGGTTCGACGAGGATGCGGCTGGCATCAACCGCAGTGGCGCACACACGTCGCGAGGGGGCAGGGCGGGCGTAGCGAACGTCAAGTCTGCTTCTGAATTAATAGCTGCTGGCGCTTGTCCTGCATGCGCTAGAACCACTTTTGACATCAAATGGACCGGCAAATGCACCGGAATGCCGCGCCCCCGCAGCACATGGCCAGTCCCCGCGACCATCAGCACCGTCCCGCCCTGTGCTTGGTCTGCGGCAGCGGCGGCAGCGGCGGCCACGCGCGCCATGCTTTGGTCGCGTGCGATCTGGATACGCACCATGCCGGGCAGCTGCGCTGGCGGCAGCAGGTCGCAATGGCCCACGCGAACAGCATCGAGCTGCGCAGCGTAGCCTGCATCTGGCAGGGCGCGATCCAGCGACGTATTCGCCATGGCGGCGCGCATCTCGTCGCGCGGCAGGTTGCCGCCCAGCACCGGCACGCCGGCCCGCACAGCGGTCATCACCATTTCTGCGTAGTTCTGCCAGGGCCACAAACGCTCTTCCCACTGGAGGGCAGTGCGCACTTCCGCGGGGCTGGCGCTGCTCATCCATCCCGCCGTTTTGCCGCCGGCAGGCGCCATCTCGATCACCAGCGCGCCCAGCCGGCCTTGCTCGGCCAGCCACCGCACCGCTGTGGTTTCCATGGCGTGGTGCTCGGGGGCATCGTGCTGTTCGCCCAGCAAGATGACGTCAGCGGGTAGCAGCTCTGCCAGGCGCTCGGGCCAGCCTACCGGCAGGCGCACCGGGGCCGCGCAGCCTACTTCCGCGACCACCAGAAGTGCCAGCGCTGCCGCCAGCAAAGGACGTCGCCAACGTCCAGGCGTAGAGAAAAAAGCGGTGCTCATCGGCTACATGCTACTGAGGGCGCTCGCAAGGCAGGCCCTTACACTGCCCGTCATGCGGACGCGCGCCTCACTCACCACCAAGCTCTTGACCATGGGAATGGTGTTCTTGCTGGTCACGCTCAGCTCCATCAGTCTGACGCTCTGGGTGACCTGGAAGCTTGACGGCGGGGCTGCGGCAGTGAATGAGGCCGGGCGTTTGCGCATGCACACCATGCGCATGGCACTGGCCGTGGGAAGCGGCACGCGCGACACGCTCGTGGCGAATGCCGAAGTGTTCGACACCAGCCTGGAACGGCTGCGCGCAGGCGACCCCAGTCATCCGATGCTCGTTCCCTGGAGCGACGAAACCCGCGCGCGCTTTGACGAGGTGCGCAGCGAGTGGGGGGAAGTGAAGCAGGAATGGTTGGCGTCGCAGCCCCCGCCCGCAGCCCCGCTGGTGGCGCGCGCCGACGCGCTGGCGGCGGTGATAAACCGCTTTGTCGACGCCATCGAGGTGCAGATGGCCCACTTGACCGCGACGCTGCACCTGCTGCAGCTGTTCATGATGGGTCTGACACTTCTTGCTGCGTTTGGCGCGGTGGTCATGACCGGCGTGGTCGTGCTCAACCCGCTGGCGCGCCTGCAGCAGGCGCTTTTGCAGATGCGCGACGGCGTGCTCGGCACCCGCCTGCCGATCGAATCGGATGACGAGTTCGGCCAGCTCAATGAAGGCTTTAACCGCATGGCGCAGGCGCTGCAGGCCTCGCACGACGATCTGGAAGCCAAAGTGCGCGAGAAGACGGCCAATGTCGAGATACGCAACCAGCGCCTCGCCACCCTCTACGAGCTGAGCGCTTTTGCATCGCAAGCATCCAGCCTGCAGGCCCTGGCGCAGGGCTTTGCGCGCCAAGTGCGTGCAGTGGCAGGCGCCGACGCGGCGGCAGTGCGCTGGTCCAACGAAGGCAACGAGCGCTACGTGCTGCTGGCTGCCGATGGCCTGCCCGAGGCCATGGCGCAGGCAGAACAATGCATTCACGCAAGCCAGTGCCATTGTGGACAGGGCTTTGGCGACGTGCGCGCGCGGGTCATCCCTATCCGCGCGGACATACCCATGGCGCTGCCCCACTGCCACGAAGCGGGCTACCGCATGTTGCTCGCCCTGCCCATTGCGCTGCACCAGCGGGTGTTGGGCGAGCTCAACCTGTTTTTTCGCAGCGACAACGAGGTGCCCGTCGAAATGCGCGACCTGCTGGACGCCATGGTGCGCCAGCTGGCCAGTTCCATGGAAGGGTTGCGCGTCGCTGCGCTGGAGCGCGAGGCCGCCGTATCCGACGAACGAACCCTGCTGGCGAGTGAACTGCACGACTCGATTGCGCAGTCGCTCGCTTTCCTCAAGATCCATACCCGGCTGCTACGCGATGCTGTCGGCAAGGGCGACGATGCTGCGCGCGACCGCAGCATGAGTGAGCTCGATGTCGGAGTGCGCGAATGCTATGCCGATGTGCGCGAGCTGCTGGTGCACTTTCGCACCCGAGCGAGCGAAGAAGACATCGAAGAGGCCCTGCGCACCACGCTGTCGAAATTCGAGCACCAGACCGGCACATCCACATCCTTGCACATGGAAGGCCACGGCGTGCCGCTGGATGCGGACGTCCAGATCCAGGTGCTGCACATGGTGCAGGAAGCCTTGTCAAACGTGCGCAAACACGCCCGTGCCACGCGCGTGGAACTGCGGGTGCAGCGGCAACCCGGCTGGCGCTTTGAAATTGAGGACAACGGAGCTGGCTTCGATGCTCGCGGCATGGTGGAGCCTGACTCCTCGCACGTCGGCTTGAGGATCATGCGAGAGCGGGCGATGGGCATCAACGCCCAGGCGACCGTGGTGTCTGAGCCCGGCGCCGGCACGACCGTTCGCATTGAGCTACCGAAGGCTCAGGCGGCTCTGGCCGGTGCGAAGGAATCACTTTCACCCGTGCCGCAGCAGCAAAGTGCGCTGGTATGAGCACGAACGCCTCGATTTCGGTGCTCGTGGTGGACGACCACACCCTGTTTCGCCGGGGCTTGATTGCGCTGCTGGCGCAGTACGAGGGGCTGAACGTAGTGGGCGAGGCAGCCGACGCGGCCGAGGCGCTGCGCCTGGTGCCGACGCTTCGCCCGCAGATTGTGCTGCTCGACAACCACTTGCCCGGAGTGCTGGGTGTGGATGCAGTACGCGGCCTGCGTGCTGCGTCGCCTGACACCCGGGTGCTGATGCTGACGGTGAGCGAGGACGCACAAGACCTTGCCTCCGCACTGCGCAACGGAGCGCAGGGCTATCT
Organism: Burkholderiales bacterium; assembly: GCA_038243365.1. Taxonomy (GTDB): domain Bacteria; phylum Pseudomonadota; class Gammaproteobacteria; order Burkholderiales; family Burkholderiaceae_C; genus Simplicispira. The sequence continues at coordinate 4,713 of JBBSRE010000215.1, forward strand.
CCTGAAAACGATTGATGGCGACCTGTTGGCAGAGGCGATTCACCGCGCCGCGGCCGGGGAGCCCGTGGTCAGCCCGGAATTGATGGGCAAGTTGGTCGCGGCGTTTCAGTCGCAAGGCGACCTGCCTTTGCAAGCGTCGGTCGCGCCTCTGACCTCTTCAGCAAAGACAGCTTCTGTGCCGCCGCCAGAAGATCGCGATACCCCCGCGTTGTCGCCGCGAGAGGAAGATGTGCTACGCGAGATCGCCAAGGGCGTAAGCAACAAGGAGATCGCGCGCACGCTCTACATCGCCGAAACCACGGTGAAGATCCACGTGCAGCACATCCTGCGCAAGCTGGGCTTGTCTTCGCGCGTGCAGGCTGCGGTGTACGCGGCCGACCGCAGCGCAAACGCGAACTGAGCGCTCTGCCGGCGTGGAGCCGGTCCGGGCGGACAGTGGCGAATGACCAGGGCAGTTGCTGCAGAACAGTTGCGCAACCACAAGCGCGTGGTGCCCCTGCGGAGCTGCGTATTTCACGACCGGCAGATACCCCTTCTCACCGGACCTAGTTCTATCGCACGATGAGCCGGGCTCATCCCCTCGTCCTTCTGACAGGGCGACCCCCTTCGGCAGAAGGATAGGCACAGCCGCCAGGCTGAGGGACC
>JBBSRE010000216.1:0-5341 GCA_038243365.1 Burkholderiales bacterium
ATCTGGTTAATGCCATCGAGCTGGTATTCCACCGGATCTTCAACGGTGATGATCTTTTGCGCGGTCGCGTCAATTTTGGCGAGCGCTGCGTACAAAGTGGTGGTCTTGCCAGAACCGGTGGGACCCGTGACCAGCAAAATGCCGTGGGGCCGCGCCAGCAGTTGGTTGAAGCGGTGCAGCGTGTCTTTCTCAAACCCCATTTTTTCCAGCTCAAGCCGCACGCTGGCACGGTCCAGCACCCGCATGACGACGCTCTCACCATGCACCGTGGGCACGGTGGAGACGCGCAAATCCAGCTCACGGCCCTTTACGCGGGTCTTGATGCGCCCATCTTGCGGCAGGCGGCGCTCGGCGATGTCGAGGTGCGCCAACAGCTTCACGCGCGAATTGACGGCAGCGCTGAGACGCGGGGGCACCAACTCGCCGGCATGGATCACGCCATCGACCCGGTAGCGCACATGCAGGCCGTCGTCAAAAGGTTCGAGGTGAATGTCGGAGGCCCGCAAATCGATCACGCGGCCAATGATGTTGCCCACCAGACGAATCACCGGCGCTTCGCTGGCGAGATCCTTGAGGTGTTCAACAAAATCGCCGCCGTCAGCCCCGTCGCCAAAGCCGTCGTCCATGCCGTCCTGCGCGTCGGGCGGAGGCTCGGCCAGCGCTTTTTCAATATCGGTTTCCAGTGCCAGATGCGCGGCAATGCTGAGCCCGGTGGCGAGCCGCAAACCCTTGACCACAAATGCATCTTGCGGTACGGCCATAGCAACATGGAGCACCCGAGCGTCGACACGCAGCGGATACACGGCATTGGCTTGGAGAAAACCTGGCAGCAGGCCTTCGACCTCAGGCATCAGATCCGGGAAATCACCGCTTGTCACCAAAGCAACGCCGAGCTGGGCGGACAGCACCTGCGCCACATCGATCTCAGAGACCAAGCCGAGTTGCACCATGACGCGGCCCAGCATGCTGCCCATTTCCTCCTGCGCGGCCAGTGCCCGGTCCAGGTCACGAGCGCTGAGCTTGCCAGCCGCAACCAGCAACTCACCCAAGCGCGGCGTGCGCGGATCAGCGTGCAGTGAAGGGGCAGCCAGGGCGGAAGCGGCGTGAGAGGTCATGAAGTTTGAAATGGAGGCGGTGCAGAACGTCGCTGCGCGCAACAGGCGTGGACGCTCGCGCCAAAGGGCACCAGCCGCGAAGTGTACCGGCGGGCTGCCGCGGAAGGCGCGGCGGGAAGAACGCGATCGGCAACTGTTGCACCCGTAAGGTCGCGCCGAGCGCAGCAGCCAGGGGAAAGTGGGCACGCTGTGGGCACGTTAAAGTGCACCTCGCTTAAAAAACCGCGCGTCAGCTCTCCGGTATTCGCCTCCCGATTCGCCAATGTCCCTGCCTCCTCACCCATCTCGCCCGCTGCTCCATGTCGCCATCGCCCTGATCGCCTGCGTACTCTTGGTGGCAGGTGCGTTCGGATTCCAGCGTCTGCGGGCTGAGTCGCCGCTGGAGGAGCATCCCCTGCAACGGGCGATGTTGCTGGCGCCACTGGTGGGCGTGAACGACACCTGTATAGAGCAACCGCGCGGCTCCGGGCCTGCGCCTGACGCAGCTCCTTCGACGCTCGCGACGGCGTGCGGCGGTGCGCAAGGCTCGGCAGCACCGCTGATCGAATCGACGCTGTCCCAACTGGCGCCTGCGGCCTCAGCCGAGACCGGAGCAACCCCCTTTGCGCTGGGTTACACCCTGGCGGTGCCCTTGCTGGCCTTGTTCGAGCCTGGCCCCCATGGCTGGGCGATCAACGCTGAGCGCGTCGCGCGGGTGGCCCGCACATTGGCGCAAAGCGAGCGACCGGCGGTACTCTACCTTTTCTCGACCCATTTCTCGGCTGGGGTTCCCATCGAACCCAGTTTGGCGTCGGACCCTGCCAACGTGGCGCAGACGCGGGATGGCGCTTTGCCCACCAGCAGCTACTACGGCGCGCCGCTTTACAACGGGAGCGTGGCGCGCACTGATAACCCGCTGACTGCCCGGCGGGAGGAAGCGCTGGGGGCCGTGCTGGATGCTGTGTGTCAGCTGCCACGCGCAGCGCAGCGGCGGGTGCGCGCGGTGACGGTACTGGGTGAAACGCACCAGCTGTTCCCTGATTTTGAAGCGGGCATGGGGTTCACGGGCCCCTACCGCATCACCGACTACAGCATTGCCTCGGTGAAAGGCTTTCAAAGCTACCTGCGCCAGCAATTCGGCACAGTGACGCAACTCAACCGCACACTGGGCAGTGACTACCCCTCGCTCGACGCGGTGGCGCCGCCATCGCGAGACATTCGCACCGAGCCGCTCACTCGCTATACGGAGCACATCGACGCCTTTGCCCACGGCACGCTGCCCATTGCAGGTTGGGCCTACGTGCCGCCAGCGCATGGACGCGACAACGCCGCTGGGGCAGCACCCTGGGTGCACGTGTACCGTAATGGTGCATTCCTCAGCAAGGTGCGCGCCGACCGTGGACGGCAGGATGTGGCGCAGGCGCTGCCAGAGGTGAAGCAGGCCGATACGGGCTGGCGGATGGACATGGATTTTCGGCATCTGCCCGCCGGCCTGCACCGCATTGACGTGCTGTTGGAGCAGCGACCCGGGGAGCTGACCTCGATCGGTTCGCGGCACATCGCCATCATGGACGCACGCCAGCGGACGCCTCCGCTGCAAGCCCCACCAACGCGTCCCACCCCGGCTCCCCTGCGGGCCGGCGTGCGCGCGCACTTAGACCAACCGCTGGAACAGGCCTCGTACTATTTCAATCCGCTGGTGCCTTATTGGCACGCGTTTCGCAATCAGCAGGTGGTCGGCTATCTGGAGCATTTCTCGCAGCAGGTGGGCCGATCGTGCCTGGGCGACGTACCGCGCTACACCCACCAGATCGTGCCGTTCAGCAACCCGGGCTGGGACGCCAATAAATTTGCGATTGACCGCAGCTTGCAGACAGGCGGCAGCCTTCGGCTAGGCGTCAGTTTGTACGGCGATGCCGCTTACGGTGCGCGATTTCCGGCGTGGCTGCGAGCCTCCGGTCACAGCGACTACGGCGTGACGGAGTTCCATCCCCTGCGTGCCATGGATGCGCAACGGCTGCGCAAGGTGCTCGACGCGCACGCGGCCAGCGGTGCGCAGTTTTTGTCGTTCTTTCTGGAGCCCCGGTGGCATGGCGCACTGGTCCCGCGCACCGCACACAACCCGTTTTCTTTCGACCCCGACAACCCGGAGTTCGGCTCTGATGTGCTGTACCACTCGATGCAGCAGGTGCTGCAGAAAAATTAGGCTCAGGCGAACAGCTCGGCTTGCGACAAGGCGAGGCCCTGCGCATCCTTGGCCGACAAGCGCGGCGCGGCCCCCGGCCCCCAATCGATGCCCAGCTGCGTGTCGTTCCACGCAATGCACCGCTCATGTTCGGGCGCGTAGTAATCGGTGGTCTTGTACAAAAACTCCGCTGTCTCGCTGCGCACCAGAAACCCGTGCGCGAATCCGGGCGGCACCCACAGCTGGCGGTGGTTCTCGCTGCTCAGTTCCACGCCCACCCATTGCCCAAACGTGGGCGAGCTCATGCGGATGTCCACCGCCACGTCAAAGACACTGCCCTGCACTACTCTCACCAGCTTGCCCTGAGGCTGCTCAATCTGGTAATGCAGGCCGCGCAGCACGCCCTGGGCGCTGCGGCTGTGGTTGTCCTGTACGAACGGGTGGTCAGTGCCGGTGGCTTCGTTGAAGGCGCGCTGGTTGAAGCTCTCATAAAAAAAGCCGCGTGGGTCACCGAACACCTTGGGTTCGATCAGCACGACGTCGGGGATGGTGAGTCGGGTGGCTTGCATATCTCAGAAAACCTTTTCTTTCAGCAGCCGCTGCAAATACTGGCCATAGCCGTTCTTGGCCAGCGGCTGCGCCAGGCGCTCCAACTGGGCGCTGTCAATCCAGCCGCTGCGCCAGGCGATTTCTTCTGGGCACGCGATCTTGAGACCCTGGCGGCGCTCCAAGGTGGCGATGAACTGGCCCGCGTCCAACAAGCTGTCGTGCGTGCCGGTGTCGAGCCAGGCGTAGCCCCGGCCCATGATCTCGACGTTCAGTTCGCCACGCTCCAGGTACAGGCGGTTGAGGTCGGTGATCTCGAGCTCGCCGCGAGGCGACGGGGCCAGGCCACGGGCCAGTTCGACGACTTGGTCATCGTAGAAGTACAGGCCGGTGACGGCGTAATTCGATTTGGGTTTTTGCGTCTTTTCTTCGATGGAGAGCACCTTGCCCTTTTGGTCGAACTCGGCCACCCCGTAGCGCTCGGGGTCCTGCACGTGGTAAGCAAAGACGCTGGCGCCTTGTGTGCGCTGGTCGGCACTGAGCAGCAGCTCATGGATGTCATGGCCGTAGAAGATGTTGTCGCCCAGCACCAGTGCACTGGGATGGCCGTCCAGGAACTTCTCTCCAATGATGAAGGCCTGCGCCAATCCGTCGGGGCTGGGCTGCACCGCGTACTGCAGGTTCAAACCCCACTGGCTGCCATCGCCGAGCAACTGCTCGAAGCGCGGCGTGTCCTGCGGGGTGCTGATGATGAGGATGTCGCGGATGCCCGCCAGCATGAGGGTGGCCAGCGGGTAATACACCATCGGCTTGTCGTACACCGGCAGCAGCTGCTTGCTGAGCGCGAGCGTTGCGGGGTGCAAGCGCGTGCCGGATCCGCCGGCGAGCACGATGCCTTTGCGGGATGTGGTCAGAGAATTTTTCATAGGATTTCGTGCAGCATGCGCGCCACGCCCTGCTGCCATGGCGGCAGGGTCAGGCCGAAGGTGGTTTGCAGGCGAGTCGTATCGAGGCGCGAGTTGTGCGGACGCGTAGCTGGCGTAGGAAACGCACTGGTGGGTACAGGCGCAACTTCGGTTGCTTTCTTTTTTGTAGCTGGTTGCGCAATGGCAGCAAGCGCTAGCACCTCTTTTGCATACAAATACCAGTTGGTTTCGCCGCTGGCGACGCAGTGGTACAGGCCGGCGTCTTGCGGGTGTGTTTGCAGGTGGCGGATGGCGTGGGCAGTGACGTCGGCCAACAGGTCAGCGCCGGTGGGCGCCCCCCATTGGTCGTCAATGACGGTGAGGCGCTCTCGCTCCTGCGCGAGGCGCAGCATGGTCTTGGCAAAGTTGCCGCCGCGCGCGGCGTAAACCCAGCTGGTGCGCAGAATGAGGTGTTGGCAGCCGGATTGCTGAATGCGCTGCTCGCCTTCCAGTTTGGTTTGGCCGTAGACACTGAGCGGAGCGGGAACGTCGGTCTCCACCCAAGGGCGAGTGCCGCTGCCATCAAACACGTAGTCGGTGCTGTAGTGCAC
>JBBSRE010000217.1:0-5339 GCA_038243365.1 Burkholderiales bacterium
CGTGCCCTTGGGCGCGTAGATGCCGTAATACGGCAGGTCTTCAAAGCCTTTCAAGCCAATTTCGTCAAAGGTCGGCACCTCGGGCAGCGCCATCTGCCGCTCTTTGCCCAGCACAGCGACCACTTTGACCTTGCCGCTCTTGTGGTTCTCGATGAAGTCCTGCACCGAGCCAACGCCAGCTGCAATCTGGTTGCCGAGCATGTCGGTAATCATGGGTGCGCTGCCGCGATACGGTGCGGACACCAGATCGAGCTTGTATTTTTCACCGATCACCTTGACCAGAAACTCTGGCGTGGACGCAGGCGCCGGAATGCCCACGGCACCCTTGCCGTTGCCCTTGTTCCTCACCCAATCAACGTAGCCCTGGAACGTGGTGACCGGCGTGCCGCCGGAGACCGCAAACGCGTTCACGAACGTGGCGATGCCTGCCACCGGGACGAAATCCGTCTCTGGATTGAACCCCGGGTTTTTGAGCGTCAGCGGCAAGATGGAAATGGTGTGGTCGTGCGAGAGAAACAGCACGCTGCCATCAGGAGTTGCCGTTTTCAGCGCCTGGGCTGCGATTTGCCCACCCGCGCCAGCCCGGTTTTCTACGACCACGTTGGTCGCGAGGGGTGCGCGCAACTTGTCGGCCAGCAGACGCGCAATGGCATCCGAACCGCCTCCGGCCGGAAACCCCACCAGCAAGCGCACGGTCTTGCCGTCTTCAGCCATAGCAGTGGAAAGCACGAGTCCCGCGCCCAGTGCGGCAGCGGTGCGCACGGCGCGAGACATCAGGGAGCGACGGGTGAAGGACATTGAGGGAACTCCTGGAGTGATAAGGGTCATGTTGCGGCGGACAACCTGTCCACGCGCAGACTCGAAGACGGCGTGGCAGGGAACGTGCAGGCGAGGCGCGCAGCGGGTGCAGCGCACTTACGCGTCCCACGCTGGTGACCGCCGTTTTATCCGTTTTCGGCCAGACGCGCGTGGTGCCGCGCAATCTGCGTGCGCACCTGCGCAGGTGCTGTGCCACCTAGCGTGTTGCGCGCATCCAGCGAGCCGCGCAGGCTGAGCACCTGGAACACGTCGTTTTCGATTTGTGGGTGGAAGCCTTGCAAGGTGGCCAGCGGCAGTTCGGACAGATCACAGCCCTGTCCTTGCGCGGCCTTCACTGCGTGCGCCACGGTTTCGTGCGCATCGCGGAACGGCAGGCCCTTTTTCACCAGGTAATCGGCCAGATCGGTGGCGGTCGCGTAGCCCTTGCGAGCCGCGTCCTCCATGGGCGGCGGGTTGACGGTGATGCCGCCGCTCTTTTGGCCAGTGGCGCTATCCAGCTGACCGCCGATCATCTCAGCAAAAATGCGCAGCGTGTCGCGCAGCGTGTCCACAGTGTCAAACAGCGGCTCTTTGTCTTCCTGGTTGTCCTTGTTGTAGGCCAGCGGCTGGCCTTTCATCAGCGTGATCAACGCCATCAAATGGCCTACCACCCTGCCGGTTTTGCCGCGCGCCAGCTCGGGCACATCGGGGTTTTTCTTCTGCGGCATGATCGATGAGCCCGTCGTGAACCGGTCAGCAATGCGAATGAACGCAAAGTTCTGGCTCATCCACAGCACCAGCTCTTCCGACAGGCGGCTGATGTGGATCATCACCAGGCTGGCGGCCGCGGTGAATTCAATGGCGAAGTCGCGGTCACTCACGGCGTCCAGGCTGTTCTGGCAGACCTGCGGGTGGCCGGCAGCGTCCACCATGCCCAGCGTGCGGGCGACGCGTTCGCGGTCTAGCGCGTAAGTAGTGCCGGCCAGCGCCGCGCTGCCCAGCGGCAGCACGTTGGTGCGGCGGCGCACGTCCTGCATGCGGTCGGCATCGCGGGCGAACATTTCGACATACGCCAACAGGTGGTGCGCAAAGCTCACCGGCTGGGCCACCTGCAAGTGCGTGAAGCCCGGCAGGATGACATCCACATTGCGCTCGGCCACTTCCACCAGCGCGCGCTGCAAATCGGCCAGCAGCGTGGCGATCACATCCATCTCGCTGCGCAGCCACAGGCGCACATCCGTGGCGACCTGGTCGTTGCGGCTGCGGCCGGTGTGCAGGCGCTTGCCGGCGTCGCCCGCCAACTGCGTCAGGCGCGCCTCGATGTTGAGGTGCACGTCTTCCAAATCGAGCTTCCAGTCAAACTGGCCGGCTTCGATCTCGGCGGCGATCGTGCCCAGACCGTGCACGATCTTGGCGTGGTCGGCGCCGGAAATGATGCTCTGCGCCGCCAGCATTTCGGCATGCGCCAGACTGCCCTCAATGTCCGCGCGCCAGAGCCTCTGATCAAAGAACACGCTGGCGGTGTAACGCTTGACCAGATCGCTCATGGGCTCAGAGAACAGCGCCGACCAGGCCTGTGACTTGGTATCGAGTTGATTGGCAGAAGGAGCGGGCAGCGAGCTGGCTGGCGGGTTCGGGTCTTGGCTGGTGGACATGAGAGGGCAATAATCGCGAACCGTACGACAGCCGGACCACCCGGATGCCGCCATGCACGAGACCACCATTTTATCGACCCTGCCCGGCAAGGCCGCCACTGCGCCGCCGGGGCGCAAAGCTGCAGCCACACCTGCCGCCGGGGCAGACGCGCGCGTGCTGCTCTTTGACGCCTGCGAGCTGGGCGTGGTGCTGCGCGCCGTGCTGTTTGTGGAAACCGTGCTGGCGGTGGGCGCGATGTTCGGCGCGCAGGATGGCATTGAATGGCTGGCGCGGCTCTCCTTGCTCACCGGCGGCGCATTGCCCGCCACACTGGCGTGGCTGATTGCGGCCTGCAGCGCCAAACGCTTGTTGGCGCGCCTGCGGATCCGCGCGCAGTACCTGGCGGGCACGCTGCTGGGCGCAGCGGCGGGGCTCTGGGCCTGCGGCGTGCTGGCGTTGGTGCGCGTGGTGGCGCCGGCGCCGTGGTGGGCCAGCGCTGCCACCGGCGCGCTGCTGTCGGCAGTGCTGGTGGCCGCCCTGGCGCTGCGCGCGCGGGGGCGCACCCCGGCAGCGACCACCGCGCGGCTGACAGAGCTGCAATCGCGCATCCGCCCCCACTTTTTGTTCAACACGCTCAACAGTGCGATTGCCCTGGTGCGCGCCGAGCCGGCCAAGGCCGAATCGCTGCTGGAAGACCTGAGCGACTTGTTCCGCCATGCCTTGGTGGAACAGGGCGAGACCGTCACCCTGGCCGAAGAACTGGTGCTGGCAAAGCGCTACCTGGCCATCGAACAGGTGCGGTTTGGCGAGCGCCTTCAGGTGCAGTGGCAGATCGACCCGCGCGCTGGCACCGCCCTGCTGCCGCCGCTGCTACTGCAGCCGCTGGTGGAAAACGCGGTCAAGCACGGCGTGGAGCCCAGCAGCTGGGGCGGGCGGCTGCGTGTCTCCACCGAACTGCGCGGCAGCCGCGTGATCGTGCGCATCACCAACACCTTGCCGGCCGAGCGTGCGCGCAATGGCGAGCAGACGCCCGGCCATGGCATTGCGCTGGCCAATGTGCGAGCGCGCCTGGCGTTGCTGCACGACGTGCAGGCCGAGTTCAGCGCTGGCATGCGCAGCGGCTTGTACGAAGTCCGGCTGTCGCTCCCACCCACGCGCCCCGCGCAGGCTGTGGCACCACCCCGGCCGGCTCGCACCCGGCGCGCACCACACACCGGCGCCGGTGGCCGCCCTGCCCCATGAACATCCTCATCGTTGACGACGAAGCGCTGGCGCGCCGGCGCCTGTGCAACCTCCTGGCTGACTGCGGCGCGATGCCGGCCCACCGCATCAGTGAAGCGGCCAGCAGCACCGAAGCACTGGCCTTGCTGAGTGCGGGCGACGGACGCGGCTTCGATCTGCTGCTGCTCGACATTCACATGCCGGGCCTAGACGGCCTGGCGCTCGCGCACCGGGTACGTGCCCTGGCCTGGCCGCCCGCAATCGTCTTCGTCACCGCGCACACCGAGCACGCGCTGAACGCGTTTGAACTGGATGCAGTGGATTACCTCACCAAGCCGGTGCGGCTCGAACGCCTGCAGCAGGCGTTGGCCAAGACACTTCGCCTGCGAGAGCAGGCAGCGTCGGCGCCAATCCCCAGCACGGTGGCGCAAGGCGAATCGCTTCTGATCCAGGACCGCGGCCGCACTGAGCGGGTGCCGCTAGTTGAAGTGCTGCTGTGCAAGGCCGAACTGAAGTACGTGACGGTGCGCACCGCAGCGCGAAGCTACGTGCTGGACAGCACCTTGGCGGAGCTGGAAACCCGGCACGCGGCGCAGCTGATGCGTGTGCACCGCAACGCGCTGGTGGCCCGACACGCAGTGCGCGCGCTCGAAAAGCATTTCGATCCCCAGGAAGGCGATTGCTGGGCGGTGCGGCTGGCCGGCTTGACCGAGCTGGTGCCGGTGTCGCGCCGCCAGGTGGCGGCGGTGCGAGAAGCTATCGCGCGCGAAGGCTAAACAGCCTCGCGCCTGCTACACGCCGCGCCGCTTCAGGTCAGGTCAATTCAGCAAGCCGATGATGATGTCGACGATCAAGTTGCTTTGTTGCTGCACCAAGACGATGTCGCCGCCGATGCGGACGTAACGGTAGCCGTAAGGTGCAGGGGGCAGCAGCTGAATCACGGGTGAGGGCAGTGGGTAAACCGTGGCGCCTCTGGGCAGAGGCTGACCGACTTGCCAGTTGCCGGCGTGCCCAGGAGGCATGCAGCCGTTGTGCTTTTTGGCTAGCCCTGGCGGGCACTTTTTCCCATTGCCATAGGCATGTGCGTAGTACTCGCGCACAGAGCTGCGCTGCCGGTCATCGAAGTAGGTGCCTGCTTCGATGTCTTTGCGCCGGCGTTTTTCGGCCCGCTTGTGCTCTTTGGCATGCTCTTTATCCGCGTGTTTATCCGCGTGTTTGTCGGCCTTTCGATGTTCCTTCTGCGCGTGCTTTCCCTTGCCATTCCCCTCGTTTCCGTGGTCCTTGGCAAAGCCCGGGGCCGCTGCAAGGAAAAGGGAGGCCAAGGCCAGAGCAACGAGGCCGCTTGAGCGGGTGGAGGGCGAGGAGCGGGTCATGGTTTCATCCATCCATTCAAAGTAGGCGCATAACCAGCATCACGCTGGCGTTGACGCGGGCTTGTGTTGACGTGGGCTGGTAGAAACCGCCCGCATGCTGACAAGGCACTGTAACCCCCGTTTGGCCTGCTATACAAAAAATAGCTACTCGCGCAATATCCATGTGCTCTAGAGCCATTTTTACACACCATTCGAGCCCGCTTGCGCATTCAACTCATGCGCACCGGAAAGCCCGGCGCCCCCATTTGCGCCTTGGCCTGCTGCACGCGGAATTCCCCGTAGTGAAAGATGCTCGAAGCGAGCACCGCGTCA
>JBBSRE010000218.1:0-5320 GCA_038243365.1 Burkholderiales bacterium
CGCCGCTCGGCCCACAGGATGATGAAGCCGCCCAGAATGAACGTAGTGGCCACCACCACAGGCGTGAACAAGTGCTCCTTGATGACGCTGCCAAACGCCAGGCCCAGCACCGCAGCAGGCAAGAACCCAATCACCACATTGAGCGCAAAGCGCTGCGCCTGGCGCGACTCTGGCAGAGCTACCAGCGTTTCGCGAATTTTCTGCCAGTACACCAGGATGACCGCGAAGATGGCCCCGGTCTGGATTGCGATATCGAACACCTTGGCCTTGTCGTCATCCAAGCCAAGCAGGGCCCCAGCCAGTATCAGATGGCCGGTCGAGGAAATGGGCAGAAACTCCGTCAAGCCCTCAACCACGCCCATGATGGCTGCCTTGAGCAGCAAAACGATATCCACGCGTTTCCTTTGACCGGCCTGGCCGGATGAAAAGCCGGAATTATCACTTCGCGCTCCGTTGCGGCCTGCCGCCTGCGCAGCGATTGCACGCGCTCCCTGTCGGGTGCGAAGCGCATGGCGCGAACGCACGCACTCGGTTTAGCGGTTGAGGAGATGAACCGTTCGCGCCGGCTGGTCTGCATTTCACGCCTTGGCAGCAGCCGATCGTCGCAAACCCATAGCGCATGGGCACAGGGGTTGGCACAGTCCGCTGCATCCACTGACCACGCCGCCATGACCATGCAGATCACTCCCACCATTGCCATTCACCTGGCAGCCGCACTCGCAGCGACTGCAGTCGGACCGTTCGCCCTGTGGGCCCGACGAGGCGCGATCGTTCGACCGCGTTTGCATCGCGGTGCGGGCTACGCGTGGGTCACGCTGATGGTAGCGACCGCCGTTTCGGCTTTGTTCATCACCGGCGAGGCCGGGCCGCGCTGGGGTGGCTTCAGTCTTATCCATTTGTTGATACCCGTCACCCTCGGCATGCTGGTGTTGTCCTTCGTGTACCTGGCGAAACGCAATCTGATCGGACACCAAAAAACGATGCAGCAGCTTTACCTGGGGGCATGCCTCGTGGCTGGGGCATTCACGCTGCTGCCAAGCCGCTTTTTGGGGCATTGGCTGTGGGGAGCGCTGGGCACGTGATGGATGTATTTGATGGCCTCTCTCTTTCGCACGTTTTGATGTTCAAGGACCTCCCATGCTGCTTCACATACTGACCAACGAGCCCCGAATGCTGGTCACCATCGTCCAGAGAACGCCTTTTTGGGTGTGGGTGGTGCTGGCTGCCTTGATTGCCCTTGGCATAAGCCAATGTTTCCCCCGCAGCGCCAGCCTGCGTCGGGTGTTGTCGATGCCCATCGCGATGACGGGGTTCTCCGGTTGGGGCGTTTATTCGGCTTTTGGCGGTGCAAACGATGTAGTCGAAATCCTGGCGATCTGGCTGGCGACGGGCCTTGTTTTTCCGGTGCTGTCGCTCTGGCTCTACCCCACGGCTCCCGCCGGCGCCCGTTACCACGCCACAAGTCAGCGGTTCCACCTGCCTGGCAGTGGCTGGTCTTTGCTGCTGATTGTGGGCATCTTCATGGTGAAGTACGTGGTGGGTGTCGAGCTCGCGCTTCAGCCACCGCTGGCGCATGACAGCCCGTTCGCCCTGCAGGTTGCCCTGACCTACGGCGTGTTCAACGGCGTAATTGCCGCGCGGACTGCGCGCTTGCTGCGCCTGGCGAAGGGAAGGGCATCGGCACCACTGAGCGCCACTGCTTGAAGGACAACCACCCATGACATCCGCCCCACACGCCATGAATTTAGGCGAACTCGAACGCCTGGCGCAACGCCGTGCCAAGGCCAAGATGGGCTGGTACGGCCACGCCAGCGTGTACCTGCTTGTGAACTCGTTTCTGGTTTTTCTATCGGCGCGCAGCCCTTACCCCTGGGCCGTGTTCCCCGCGCTTGGATGGGGCTTGGGGCTTCTGATCCACGGCGCGGCGGTTTTTATGTTCCTTGGCAGCACCGACTGGCGCGAACGCATGGTGCAAAAGGAACGCGACCGCATCGCGCGGCGGGGCCAAGGTGACTGAACGTCATTCCCTGCGCGAAGCTTCCATCACTAAAGCGCGCCACCCCTCAAGCCCGCGGACCCTTCCATGAAACACCGAGTACTTTTCACGCCGAGCCGACGATGGCCGCGCAGAGGCACTGCATTGTTCCTGCTTGTCTTCGTTGTTGCCGTTGCCGCCGCCGCTGTGCTCGCCGCCGCGGTGACGTGGGGCGGTCCCGGCGAGATCAAACCGCTGGCCAGCATCAACGACCTATTTCGGACGGTAGACTTTCGCAGTGTGCCGCCTGCATCGCATTTCACCGCACGCGACGGCAGCGATTTGGCGTGGCACCGCTACGTTCCAAACCTGTCCAAAGCTGGCAAAGCTCAGCGCCGCGTGGTGCTAGTGCACGGTTCGTCGGCGCGGGGCCAATCCATGCACGTGCTGGCCCAAGCGTTGGCTGCGCAAGGCTTTGCCGTCGCAGCACTCGACATACGCGGGCACGGCGACTCAGGGGTGCGCGGCCAGATTGGCTATGTCGGCCAGCTGGAGGACGACATGGAAGATTTCATGCAGGCCGTGCCCCATGCCGGGCCGCAGACGCTGATGGGCTTTTCGTCCGGCGGGGGCTTTGTGCTGCGCTTTGCAGCCGACAAGAGGCAAGGACTGTTCGATCGCTATGTGCTGCTTTCGCCGTTTCTGCATCAAAGCGCGCCCACGAACCTGCCGAGCAATGGTGACTGGGTGAGCGTTGGGCTGCCCCGTATGGTGGCACTGAGCATGTTCAACAGCGTGGGCGTCACGCGATGGAACCATCTGCCCGTCTTGCGCTTTGGCCTCAACGCTGCGGCGCGGCGCATCCTCACGCCGAGCTACTCCTACGCCTTGGCGACCAACTTTCGGCCCCACGACGACTATTTGAACGACATCGCCAACGCGCCCGGCACGGTTTGCATGGTGGCCGGGCAGGACGACGAACTGTTCCATGCCGACCGGTTCGCCGAAGTATTCCGGCGCGCGGGCAACCCGGTGCCGGTCACCCTGGTGCCGGGTGTGAACCATATGGGTCTGACGCTGGACGCGGCTGCCGTGCGCGCAGTCGCGCAGGCTTGCATCGCCTGAGCGCACCCGCATGAGTCTGTCCGGCTCCTAGAATCGTGACCAACATGCCCACACCGCTGACCCCTGAAGCCATCGAGCAACTGGCGCGCCGGCGCGCCGGGGCCAAGCTGGGCTGGTATATCCACGCCGCAGTGTTCACCCTGATCAACCTGGGGATCTTTGCCATATCGCGCTACGGGTTTGGCGACCGTCCCTGGTCGCTTTTTCCGCTGCTGGGCTGGGGTCTGGGGTTGGCGTTGCACGGCGTATCAGTGTTTGTGCTGGGCACGGGCAGTGGCCTGCGCGATCGCATGGTGCAAAAAGAGCGCGAGCGGCTGCAGCGCACCCGCGGTGAGAAGTAACATGGCGGCGCCTGAAGCGCTGCCCCCAAAAATCGACTGGCTCTACAAGCTAAGGCATCTGCTGCTCACGGTTGCCTTCTGCCTGGCCGTCGCGGCCATTCAATACGCCATCCGGCCCGAGCGGCCTTATGAAATTCCGCTGGTCTATTCGCTGGCCATTGGCGTTCTTACGTGGGCGTGCATAGATTTCGGGCGCCATCTCCATCTGTTTGCCTCCAGCGTCGATACCGGTTGGCCTGCTGGCGTGGCGGGCATTGCGCTACCTGCAGGCGGCATGGTGCTGGGCTATCTAGGGGGAACAGCGCTGGCCGACGCGTGGTTCGGCTGGTCGTCTTGGGACGCAGTGGGTCTGCAACAACTGCGCGTTTCGCTCGTTATCACTTTGCTGGCCGGGTTGGCTGGAACCTTTTATTTCTACACGCGTGGACGCAGCGCCTGGCTGAAAACGCGGATCAATGAGGTGCGTGCGCAGGCGACCGAAGCCAAGCTCAAGCTGCTGGAAGCCCAGCTCGAGCCCCACATGATGTTCAACACGCTGGCCAACCTGCGGGTGCTGATCGCCACTGATCCGCCGCAGGCTCTGGCCATGCTGGACCATCTGATTGCCTATCTGCGGGCCACGCTGACCGGCGCGCGTACTGCGCAGCACCCGCTGGCCGACGAGTTCGCGCGGTTGGCCGACTACCTCGAGATCATGGCGGTGCGCATGGGGCCGCGCCTCGTGTTCACCCTTGACTTGCCAGAAGCCTTGAGCAAAGCTTCCGTGCCACCTCTTCTGTTGCAGCCGCTGGTGGAAAACGCGATTCGGCACGGGCTGGAGCCGAAGGTAGCGGGTGGCAAGATTGCCGTGCACGCCAGCACAGCGCCCGGCCCGTCGGGCGCGCTGCTAATGGTGCTGGAAGTGGCCGATACCGGCGTCGGCCTGGGCATGACGCCGCAGCATGCAACCGGCGGCGCCGGCGCTTCCGATAGCGCCGGCAGCCACTTTGGCCTGGCGCAGGTGCGCGAGCGGCTCTTCACGTTGTACGGCGAGCAGGGAACTCTCGAATTGATAGCTGGTAGCGCAGGCGGGACAAGCGCTAGAGCCACTTTTCCCTTGAATTTCCCTGCTCCATGAACGCTACCCAGCCCCGTGCCCTGATTGCCGAAGACGAACCCCTGCTGGCTGCTTCTCTGCAGCGCGACCTGGCAGAGGCTTGGCCCGAACTGCAGGTGGTGGCGACCGTGGGCGATGGGCTTTCAGCCGTGCGCGAATCGCTGGCGCTGCAGCCCGAGGTGCTGTTCTTCGACATCCGCATGCCCGGCCAGAGCGGTCTGGAGGCTGCCGCCGAACTGGCCGATGTCTGGCCGGACGATGTGCCGTTCCCCGCGCTGATCTTTCTCACGGCTTACGACCAATACGCAGTGCAGGCTTTTGAAGCGCAGGCGGTGGACTACCTGCTCAAGCCGCTGCAGCCAGAGCGGCTGCTAAAAACCGTGGCGCGCGTGCAGCAGCGGCTGAGCGAGCGCGCTACTGCCGCGCTCCCGGCGAACGGGGCACTGCTTGCGCATCTGCGCGCGCTGCTCGGAGGCGACGCTCGAATGTCGCCGGGCACCGCACCGTCAGATGCACCGCTGCGTGTGATCCAGGCCGGCCATGGCAGCCGCATCGACATGGTGCCGGTGGACGATGTGCTGGTGTTCGAGGCGGCGGACAAATACGTACGCGTTCTGACCGCCGAGCACGAGCACCTGATCCGCACGCCGCTCAAGGAGTTGGCCGCCCAGCTCGATGCCCGCGTGTTCTGGCAGATTCACCGCAGCGTGCTGGTGCGGGCCAGCGCCATCACCGACGCTACGCGCGACGAAGCCGGCAAGTTGCAGCTGCGCCTGGCTCGCC
>JBBSRE010000219.1:0-5316 GCA_038243365.1 Burkholderiales bacterium
AGTTCGTCGAGGTGCGGATACGACCCAGCGCGGCGTCCTTGTCGGCGGTGGTGATTTTCTCTTTCTTGATCAGGCGGTCCAGGCTGCTCGCCACGGTGGCGAGCCCTTTTTGCACGGCTGCATCAGAAATGTCGACCATGATGACCTGCACGCCCGAGACCGCGCAGGCCTGCGCGATGCCGTTGCCCATGGTGCCTGCGCCAATGATGCCTACCGTTGTGATGTCCATAGTGAAAGCTCTCTGTGAAGGGTTCCGAATCTGTGGAATGGTAGCCAGAATGCTGGTGCATCCCGACAAGATAGGTGACAGTCATGCACGCACTTCATGGCGCAAACTCTCTCCGCTTGGATGCACCGCTCAGCAGCATCCGACAACCCAACCAACAGGAAATGCATGTTTGACTACATCGTGATCGGCGGCGGCTCGGCCGGCAGTGTGCTGGCGGGGCGGCTCAGTGAAGACCCGGCAGTTCGGGTCTGCCTGCTCGAGGCCGGCAAGGCCGATAAAAGTGTGCTGATCCACTGCCCGGCAGGGCTCGCGGTCATGGCCAAGTACGAACTGAACGGCTGGGGCCAGAACACCACGCCGCAGCCTGGCCTCAACGGCCGCCAGGGCTACCAGCCGCGCGGCAAGGTGCTCGGTGGATCCAGCTCGATCAACGCCATGGTCTACACGCGCGGCCAACACGCGGACTACGACCACTGGGCAGCCGAAGGCAACCCCGGTTGGGGCTGGGACGACGTGCTGCCGTACTTCAAACGCGCGGAAGACAACGCGCGAGGGGGCGATGCCTTGCATGGCGCGGGCGGCCCCTTGCACGTGATGGATTTGCGCTCGCCTAACCCGTTTTCCAAACGGTTTGTCGAGGCCGCCGTGCAAGCGGGCGAAGTGCGCAACGACGACTTCAACGGCCCGTCACAAGAGGGCGTCGGTCTCTACCAGGTAACGCACAAGAACGGCGAACGCCACAGTGCTGCCAAGGGCTACCTCACACCGCATCTGGGGCGCAGCAACCTGCGCGTGATCACGGAGGCACGTGCCACACGCATCGTGCTGGAGAACCGGCGCGCCGTCGGCGTGGAATACGAGCAGGGGGGAGTGCGCCAGACGCTGCGCTGCTCGCGCGAAGTGCTGCTGTCAGCGGGGGCGTTTCTCTCGCCCCAGCTTTTGATGCTCTCGGGTATCGGGCCTGGCGCCCATCTGCAGTCGCACAGCATTGACGTGTTGCACGATTTGCCGGGGGTGGGGCTGCACCTGCACGACCATCCCGACGTGGTTCAGGTGATGGATGCCCCGGGCCTGCACGATCTGTTTGGCCTATCGCCCCAGGGCGCCATGAATATCGTGCGTGCTATCGGTGAATGGCACCGCAGCCGCAGCGGCCCGCTGACCACCAACTTCGCGGAAGCTGGCGGCTTTATCAAAAGCAGCCCAGACGAGCCGGCGCCGGATCTGCAGCTGCATTTCGTGCTCGGTAAGCTGGTCGATCACGGCCGCAAGACCGTTTTCGGGCACGGCTACTCCAGCCACGTTTGTTTGTTGCAGCCGAAAAGCCGTGGCAGTGTGCAGCTGGCCAGCAACGACCCTTTCGTGCTGCCTCTGGTGGACCCGAACTTCCTGGGCGAGCACGACGACGCCGACCGCATGGTGCGCGGTATGAAGCGCATGCGGGAACTCTTGGCGCAGCCCGCACTGGCCACCTTTGGCGCGCGGGAAACCTCCGCTTCATCCGGTGCGCAGACCGACGCCGAGATCGAGCAGTTCATCCGCAACCATGCCGACACCATCTACCACCCGGTGGGCAGTTGCCGCATGGGGCCTGGCTCGCTGGATGTGGTGGACGCTGAACTGCGGGTGCACGGCATGGAAGGCCTGCGGGTGATCGACGCCTCGGTGATGCCGCGCATCGTTAGCGGCAACACCAACTCGCCGACCATCATGATTGCCGAGAAGGCGGTGGATCTGCTGCGCACGGCGCGCTGAGACGATATGAAAATCAGCGTTGTCAAACCCACGACGGCTTTTCAGTCTGTTCGACGCCACAGCACAGCCGTCCCGACTCGTCCGTTGGGTGACGCGTTGCTCAAGAAGATGTGCGCTATGGCGCAGCAAGGCGGGACTTGGGTGGCTCGCTGCAGCCGCTTTCTGCTCTGCTGCATGGCTGCGGTCGCGGCCTGTTCTGCGGCCGCACAGGAGGGCGAGAAACTTGTCGGCCTGATCAACGCCTACCGCGATGCGCCTCAAAGCTGCGGTGGCAAGCAAATGGGAAATGTGGGACCGCTGGCGCTAGACCCCGCTCTCGGCAGCATAAAGCCCGGCTCCGGGCGGTCCCTGCAGGCGGCGCTCAAGGAAAGCGGCTACGTGGCGGGCGCGGCTCGGGAAATCCGCATCTCTGGACCGACGACGGCGAAGCAGACCATGGCGTTTCTGATGAAGCACAACTGCCAGAATCTTTTGAGCAGCCGCTACGCCGACATCGGCGCGTCGCGCGATGGCAACGCCTGGCGCATCGTGCTCGCACGTCCGGTGCTGTCGCCGGACCTGGCCGACTGGCGCGAAGCCGGCCAAGAGATCTTGCGGCTTACCAATGCGGCGCGGGCCGAATCCAGAACCTGTGGTGACCAGTCGTTCAGTGCTGCACCTGCGTTGCGCTGGAACGCGCAGTTGGCGGCGGCAGCGTTGGCGCACAGCCAGGACATGGCCAAGCGCAACTACTTCCAGCATCGCGGAAAGGGCGGCACTCAGGTGGGCGATCGCACCACGCGCCAAGGCTACGCATGGCGGCGCGTCGGCGAAAACATCGCGACCGGGCAGGGCTCGGCCAAAAGCGTCATGTCGGGCTGGCTTTCCAGCCCGCACCACTGCGCCAACATCATGCAACCGGACTTTACGGAAATGGGCGCGGCGTACGCTGTCAATCCCGGCAGCGATACGACCATATATTGGACCCAGGATTTCGGCACGCCGCGTTAACCGGCCGTCTCAAACAGGCGTTTGAGAATCGGGGTGGCGTTGTTCCTGAGGGTCCACCGCAGGTGTACCGAAAAGCGGCTGAAACGCATCCAGCAACGAAGGAAAAAAGAGAGTCCCTGCGCTGCCGGCCATGGCCGACGCGTCTGCTCTGGCGCTGGCGCAGCCGATCCAGATCAAAAGCACAGCGTGAGCCATCGGCGCTTTATGCTCGAAGATGGCGGGCGCGGTCGGCATGGGGTCAGCGGCGGCACGCGCTGTATCTGGGAGTGATGAGGTCAAAAAGAGCTTCCAGCGCTTTATCAGCATGCGCTGGCAGCTATTATTTTGTTAGCACAACGCTACGCACGAAACCGGCGACGCGTGAGCACCAGCGCCCCCCAATACGCGATGATCGTCGTCAGCAACACCAGCGCTCCGTGCCGCAGTGGGTGGGCGGGCCACTCATCCATAAACAGCGGGCGCACCAGCTCCACAGAGTTGGTCAACGGCAACCAATCAGAGATGGCGCGCACCACTGGCGGGAGCTGCTCGCGCGGGAAGAAAACGCCGGACAGAAACATCATGGGCGTGAGCACCAGCGTGAAGTAGTAGGTGAAGAAGTCGTAGCCCTTGGCCAGCGCATTGAAGATCAGCGCAATTGCCGAGAACATCACTCCCACGCACAGCAGCACCGGCCAAGCCACCAGCAGCTTGGGGCTGTGGCTGATGCCCAGTGCCAGCATCACGAGCAGGATGGCCGTCACCGTGAACAGCGCCTTGAACGCGGCCCACAGCAGCTCGGCCAGCAGCACGCTGTCCAGGCTGACGGGCGTGTTCATGATGCCTTCCCAGGTCTTTTGCACATGCATGCGCGAAAAGGCCGAGTAGAGCGCCTCGAAGCTTGCTGCATTCATGGCGCTCATGCAAATCGAGCCGCTGGCCAGGAACAGGATGTAGGGCACCGGCGTGCCATTGACCGTGAGCTCGCCGATCAGCGCGCCCATGCCGTAGCCGAAGGCCACCAGCCACATCAGTGGCTCGGCAATGTTGCCGACCAGGCTGGGGATGGCCAGCTTGCGCCAGACCAGCAGGTTGCGCAGAAACACCGGCCACCAATTGCGCGAGAGGTCGGGTGCGCGCCAGAGGCTCGAAGGGTGAAATAGACGAGTGATCACGCGTTCTCCCGGATTTGGCGCCCGGTCAGTTTCAGGAAAAGGTCTTCCAGGTTGGCGGGCCGATGCAGCGTGCGCAGATGCGGATGCGCCAACAGCGCGTCCAGCAAGCGACGGGCGTCCTGCGTGTAGAAGAACACCGTCTCGCCGCTCACTTCAACGCGCTCGGACAGTGGAGCGAGGGTGGCATCGTGCTGCAGTGCCAGCGCGCCGGCGCCGTACACCTCCACCACCTCACGCTCCAGGTGCTCGGCGATCAGGCCGCGCGGCGTGCCTTCCGCAATCTTGCGGCCGTGGTCCAGCACGATCAGGCGTGAGCACAGGCGCTCAGCCTCGTCCATGAAGTGGGTGGTGAGCAGGATAGAGGTGCCCTGTTGCACCAGTCGCTGCAGGCGCTCCCACATCAGGTGGCGCGCCTGGGGGTCCAGCCCGGTGGTGGGTTCGTCCAGCAGCAGCAGGCGAGGTGCGTTCACCAGCGCCCGCGCCAGCGACAGGCGCCGTCGCATGCCTCCCGAGAGTTCGGCGGGCTTGGCGCTCGCCTTGTGCGCCAGGGCGGCAAATTCCAGCAGTTGAGGAATACGCTCATCGATCACCTTGCGCGGCAGCCCGAAATAACGCCCATAGACGCGCAAGTTTTCCGCGCAGCTGAAATCAGGGTCGAGCGTGTCGAACTGGGTCACCACGCCCAGGTCCCGTTTGATGGCCAGTGCATCGTGCGGCATGGCCAGCACCGGCGCGCCGCCCTGCGGGTGGTATTGGATGCTGCCGCCGTCCGGCGCGGTAAGGCCCAGACACATGCGGATGGTGGTGGTCTTGCCGGCGCCATTGGGGCCGATGACGCCCAGGCATTCGCCGGGGGCGATGGCGAAGGACACGCCGTCCACCACCACAGCGCTGCCATAGCACTTGCGCAGACTGTCGATTTTCAGCAGTGGGCTCATGGGTGGCGAGGCGGCAAACGTTAAACGCTTGCTAAAAGTGCCGCAGTCGCGTGTGGGAACTGCGTGTCTAGCTATCGAAATGAAGTAATGGGTGCCGCGCCCCAGTTACTGGAACGCCACCTCGGCAAAGCTGCGCAGCTTGCGGCTGTGCAGGCGCTGCACGCCGCCTTCACGCAGGATTTCCACCGCGCGCATGCCAATGCGCAGGTGTTGGTCAACCCGCTCCCGGTAAAACTGGTTGGCCATGCCG
>JBBSRE010000220.1:0-5310 GCA_038243365.1 Burkholderiales bacterium
GCCGCTTCGGTTTCCTTGGGGGGGCTGAACCACTCATTGACCCACACCACCTTGGTCTGAATCTTGGGATTCACGCTTTGCGCGCCCAGCGTGAAGCTGTTGATGTTGCGCAGCACTTCAGGGATCGGCACCGAGCCCACCACGCCGAGGGTATCGGTCTTGGTCATGCCGCCGGCGATGATGCCCGCCAAGTACGCGCCTTCGTAGGTACGGCTGTCATACGTCCGCAGGTTCTCGGCGGTCTTATAGCCGGTGGCATGCTCGAACTTGACGCCGGGGTTGTCTGCGGCCACCTTGACCATGGATTCCATGTAGCCGAAGGTGGTGCCGAAAATCATTTTGTTGCCCTGGCTGGCCATGTCGCGCAGCACACGCTCTGCATCGGCCGACTCGGGCACGCTTTCGACGTAGCTGGTGACGATCTTGTCGCCGAACTCCTTTTCAATCGCCTTGCGTGCGTTGTCGTGCGCAAACGACCAGCCGCCATCGCCGACCGGGCCGACGTACGCAAACGCGATCTTGAGCGGCTCAGCTGCTGCGGCAGGTGCGTCGGCCACGGGTGTGGGCGCAGGAGCCACCGCTACGGGCTCCTCTTTCTTGCCACAGCCCACGAGCGCGGCAGCGGCCACGGCGGACAGGGCAGCCACTTTCATTAGAGCGCGTTTGTGCAGATCAGTCATGTCGGGTTCCTAGCTTGGTGAGTGAAAAATGAGAGGTGGAAAACGAAGTCTATCGGGTGTTACAGATTGAAGACACCCCCCTGTCAGCTGCTGGGGTGAAACGGCCGGCCCAGCGAGGCCGGCATATTCACTCGAATCCATGCCGGGTTGCGGGAAATCAGCGCCAGCACCACGATGGTCGCCAAGTACGGCAGCATACTGAGCCACTGACTGGGCACGTGCACGCCAGAGGCCTGCAAATGAAACTGCAGCATGGTCACGCCGCCAAACAGATATGCACCCAGCAGCACGCGGCCAGGCCGCCAGGTGGCAAAAGTGGTAAGCGCCAGTGCGATCCAGCCACGGCCCGCCACCATGCCTTCCACCCAGAGCGGTGTGTAGACGGTGGAGATGTAAGCCCCCGCCAAACCGCACATAGCGCCCCCAGCCATCACGGCGGCAAGACGGATACGGCGAACCGGATAGCCCAGCGCATGTGCGGATTCAGGAGATTCGCCGACTGACCGTAGGATCAAGCCGGCTCGGGTGCGGTACAGAAACCAGACCAAAGCCGCAGCAAAAACGACCGTCAGATACACCAGCGGATGCTGGCGAAACAGCGCGGGCCCGACGAACGGCAGGTCACGCAACCAGGGCAGCGTGAACTTCGGGATCTCGGGAAGCAGCGCTTGCACGTAGTTGATACCGACAAACGCTGAGAATCCGACGCCGAACAAGCTGAGGGCCAGGCCCGTGGCGTATTGGTTGGTGCCCAGCCAGATCACGAGCCAGCCGAAGGCCCCGGCCAGCAACGCACCAGCCAGCATGCCGGCAGCGAAACCGATCCACGGGTTGCCCGTATGGACCACGGCCGCAAAACCGGCAATGGCGGCGCACAGCATCATGCCCTCGGCGCCCAGGTTGACGATGCCGGCTTTTTCGTTGATGAGGAGACCCAGTGCGGCCAACGCCAGCACAGTGCCGGCGCTGAGCGTAGAGCCAATCAGGAGTGCATACGATTCCATGCTCAGGTCCCCGCCTTGGTCACGTTGGTTATGTTGGTTGACTCGATGGCCTTGGTGGTCGCCTTGGACGGTGTGCGCACCCAGCGGATGCGGTAGGCAATCAACGTGTCGCAGGCGAGCAGCGTGAACAGCAGAAGCCCCTGGAACACGCCCGTCAGTGACTTGGGTAAGCCCAAACGCGACTGCGCCAGTTCTCCGCCGATGTAGAACATGCTCATGAGGATGGCTGACAACACCATGCCCACCGGATGAAGCCGGCCAACGAATGCAACGATGATGGCCGCAAAGCCGTAGCCCGCTGGCACGTACGGCGTCAGCTGGCCAATCGGGCCAGCCACTTCCAGCGCCCCGGCCAGGCCCGCAGCTCCGCCCGACACCAGCAGCGCCGTCCAGAGCGCCCTGCGCGAGGAAAAGCCGGCGTAGCGCGCAGCTGCCGGCGCCAAGCCCGAGACCTGCTGAGCAAACCCGGCGCGCGAGCGAAACAGGAACAGCCACAGCACACCTGCGCCGACCAGTGCCAGGATGAGGCCGATGTTGACCCGAGAACCCGCCATCAGTCGCGGGATCTGCGTGGCTTTTTCGAAGGTGCGGGTCTGCGGAAAGTTATAGCCGGCCGGGTCCTTCCAGGGCCCGAACACCAGGTAGCTGAGCACCAGAATGGCGACATAGACCAGCATC
The DNA here is from genome assembly GCA_038243365.1 of Burkholderiales bacterium. Taxonomy (GTDB): domain Bacteria; phylum Pseudomonadota; class Gammaproteobacteria; order Burkholderiales; family Burkholderiaceae_C; genus Simplicispira. The sequence continues at coordinate 2,363 of JBBSRE010000220.1, forward strand.
AGGCTGACCAGAATTTCATTGGCGTTGAACTTGTCGCGCAGCAAGGCGGTAACGCCGCCCCACGCCATACCGCCCAGCGTGCCTGCCAGCAGCACCGCCACCATGATCCAGCGGCCGGTCGAGCCGTCGGCCATCAGCGCCACGCCGCCTCCGGCAATCGCGCCCATCACGAACTGGCCTTCGGCACCAATGTTCCACACGTTGGAGCGAAAGCAAACTGCCAGCCCCAACGCAATCAGCAGCAGTGGTGTGGCCTTGACCATCAGCTCGCCCAGCGCATAGCGCGATTTCAGCGGTTCCCAAAAGAACACTTCCAAGCCGCGCAACGGGTCCTTGCCGAGCGCGGCAAACAGGGCCACGCCGATCAGCACCGTGATCAACAACGCCAGCATGGGCGAGCCATACGACCACCAGCGCGAGGCCTGCGGGCGCGCTTCGAGCTTAAACATGGTTGGCCTCCTGCTGCGCGGGACGGGATGCTGGCGCGCTGCCGCCGCTCAAATGGCTTTGCACGTCGGCATGCCACAGCCCGCTCATCCATTCGCCGATTAGCGGCGCCGTGGCGTCGACACGCTCGATCGACGGTGAAAGATGCCCTTTGGCCATCACATAAAGACGGTCAGAGATTTCGAACAGCTCATCGAGCTCCTCACTCACGACCAGCACCGCGCAGCCCGCATCCCGCAGCGCCAGGATTTCGCCACGAATCTGCTGGGCGGCGCCCACATCCACACCCCAGGTAGGCTGCGAGACAACGAGCAGACGAGGGCCGGCCGAGATTTCGCGGCCGACGAGAAATTTCTGCAAATTGCCGCCCGAGAGCGATTGCGCCGGCGCATCCGGTCCGCCGGCCTTCACCCCGAAGCGTTCAATGATTTCTTGCGCTTGCTCACGCAAGGCAGCGACGTCAATCCAGCCCAGCGCGCCCACCGCTTCGCTGCGCGTCAGCAGCAAGTTGTGAGCCAGATCGATGCTAGGCACGGCACCGCGGCCCAGCCGTTCTTCCGGCACGAAATGCAGACCGAGTGCGCGCCGTTGGCGCGGGCCCAGGCGCCCGGCACTCTGACCCGCTACTTCGACCATCTCCGGCGCAGCACGCGTGTCCTCGCCCGAGAGCGCATACAGCAACTCGCGCTGGCCATTGCCCGAAACGCCGGCAATGCCCACCACTTCGCCGGCCTGCACCTGCAACTCAATGTCGACCAGGTCGATTCCGAAAGGGTCGGTACGTTGAAGGCTCAGGTGATCAACCCGCAGCACCACCGCGCCAAGCTCGGCGGCTTGGTGTTCCAGCGCCGCTGGCTCAGCGCCGATCATCAGGCGTGAGAGCGATGCGTTCGATTCCTCGCGCGGGTCACACACACCGGTCACCTTGCCGCCGCGCATCACGGTGCAGGCGTTGCAGAGCGAGCGGATTTCGTGCAATTTGTGGCTGATGTAGAGGATGCTGCAGCCCTCCTCAGCCAGTTTGCGCAGCACGATGAACAGGCGCTCGACGGCCTGCGGCGTCAGCACCGAGGTGGGTTCGTCAAGGATCAGAAGTTTGGGTTCGGTGAGCAGTGCGCGGATGATTTCCACACGCTGCATCTCGCCCACGGAGAGCGTATGCACCGGGCGCTCGGGGTCCATGTCCAGACCGTAATCCGCCGCCTTGGCAGTGATGCGCCGCGCCACTTCGGCGAGGGAAAGGCTTTTATCCAGCCCCAGCCAGACGTTCTCGGCCACGGTGAGCGTGTCGAACAGGCTGAAATGCTGGAACACCATGGCGATGCCCAGCTGACGCGCCTCCTGCGGGTTGCGCACCTGGACGGTGCGGCCGTTAAATTCCACCCGGCCCTCATCTGGACGCACCGCGCCATAAATGACTTTCATCAACGTCGATTTGCCAGCGCCGTTTTCGCCCAGCACGGCGTGGATTTCGCCCGGTTGCACGGTGAGCGAGACGCCGCTGTTGGCGACCACCGCCGGATAGCGTTTGGTGATGCCGCTCAATTGCAGGCGTGGCGGCGCAGCGCCTGATGCCGGCGTGGCCGTCGCCAATGTCGCAGATGTCGCAGATGTCGTTTCAGTTTCAGGATGCATGCGCAGACTTGTCTCGTAGAGTTGCGGCTGGTGCCGCTATTTTATGAATGAATTCTCGCTCTGGCGCTTGCTTCAATTGGGAGTGAAGCTATCTTTTTGGTAGTGTCTCCGCCACCGTGCGCACGCAATCGCGCAGCCACGCTGCCGCTGCCGAATGCTGGGTGCGCGCATGCCACAACTGGTAATAACCCAGCGGCGGAAACGCAATCGGCGCAGCGATGACCTCCAGCGGCAGCCGTGCCGTGAATCGCTCGCAGTACTGCCGGCCGGTGGTAAGCACAAGCAAGCTCGATGCCACCATGTCCGGGATCTGTCCGAAGTGCGCGCAGCGCGCGGTGATGTTGCGTTGCAGGCCCAGGCTGTCGAGGTGCGCATCAATCACGCCGCGTGCGCCGGGGTGCGTGGGCGTGGGCGCGATGTGCTCGGCCTCCAGCCATTCCTCGGCGCTCCAGCCGCGGCGCGCGGCAGGGTGCTCGCGGGACACCAGACACACCACTTCATCAGAAAAGAGCTTGCCCAGATGCAGATCCCCGGGCGGCTCTGGCCAGTTGCCAATGACCACGTCGGCCTCGCCATCGGCCAACTGGGCGTGGTAGTGCGCGTCGGGTGACAAAGGCAAGATATCCACCGGACACAGCGGGGCTTCCTGCTTGATGCGCGCCAGCAGCCGAGGCAGAAACAAGGGATCGAGGTAGTCACTGGCTGCCACGCGAAACGTGCGGGTGCTGCTCTTGGGATCAAAACCGCGCGCGTCCGAGAACAAGGCTTCCGCGCTACGCAGGATGTCGCCCGCCGGCTCCAGCATGCGCAAACCGGCATCGGTCGGCACCATTGCGGCGCCAGAGCGCACCAGCAATGGATCGCCC
>JBBSRE010000221.1:0-5280 GCA_038243365.1 Burkholderiales bacterium
GCGCTGGTGATGGGCATCCGTGATTACGTTGGCAAGAATGGCTTTCCCGGCGTCGTTTTGGGCCTGTCGGGCGGTATCGATTCGGCACTTGTTCTGGCGCTCGCCGTGGATGCGCTGGGGAGCGAGCGCGTTCACACCGTGATGATGCCTTCGCCCTACACCGCCGACATCAGCTGGATCGACGCGCGCGACATGGCCGAGCGCCTCCAGGTGCGCTACGAGGAAATCGACATTGCGCCTGCGTTCGAATCATTCAAGTCCAGCCTTGCGACGCAGTTCGCCGGCCACCCCGAAGACACCACCGAAGAAAACCTGCAGGCTCGCATCCGCGGAACCTTGCTGATGGCACTGTCGAACAAGTTCGGCGCCCTGGTGCTGACAACCGGCAACAAGAGCGAGCTGGCGACCGGTTACTGCACTTTGTACGGCGACATGGCTGGGGGCTTCGCGCCCATCAAGGACGTGCCAAAGACACAGGTGTTCGCACTGGCGCATTGGCGCAACCAGAACGATCCCTTTGGCCGTGGTGGCGACCCCATTCCTGAGCGGATCATCACGCGGCCGCCCAGTGCAGAACTGCGAGCCGATCAGACCGACCAGGACACCCTGCCACCCTACGAAGTGCTCGATGCGATCATCGCGCGCTACATGGAACTCGATCAGCCGATTGCCTCCATCGTGGCAGCTGGCTTCGACGCCGCGGAAGTTGAGAAAGTCACACGTTTGATCAAAATTAACGAGTACAAGCGCCGGCAGTCACCCATCGGTATTCGCCTGACGCCGCGCGGTTTCGGCAAAGATTGGCGCTATCCCGTTACTAACAAATTCCGCGGCTGATCGCGAACTTTTTCGCGCTTGCGCGCAAAGCCATCAGCTTTCACCGCGCACCCTTTACCATTTGGATGGTGTGCAACGAGGCTAAAAGCCTGATGCTTGGGCCACGCAAGCAGGCACGCTTGCCAAGCCGGGAGCGAGAAATACAACATAAGAGGAGTACCCATGAAACTGATTACCGCCGTCATCAAGCCCTTCAAGCTCGAAGAAGTCCGGGAGGCTCTGGCGGAATGCGGCGTCACCGGGTTGACCGTTACCGAAGTCAAGGGTTTCGGGCGCCAGAAGGGGCATACCGAGCTCTACCGGGGAGCGGAATACGTGGTCGACTTCCTGCCCAAAGTAAAGGTCGAAGTGGTAGTGCGCTCCGAAGATCTGGAGCGCTGCGTCGACGCCATCGTGCAGGTCGCCCGCACCGGGAAAATCGGTGATGGCAAGATTTTTGTCACCGCGGTAGAGCGCGTAGTGCGTATTCGCACCGGCGATCTGGACGAAGAAGCAGTTTGACGCTGGCTCTGTCAAGCAGCTTATCTGACGCACCCGACCAATAGGCCAGCAAAGCCGGCGTCAGATTCGGCCGCGAAGGTCCGGGCAGTTTTCACCGCCCGCGGCAACAGTCGGCGCGCTTTTGCCCGCCTGCATCAAGCGCGTCAGCAGGTCCGGCACAACGGTCCCTGCCTGCACCAGGTCCATCTGCCAGGGGCCCATGAATCCAGCCGCTACGCTGCCAGCCAAGAATGCGAGCAAGGGTTGGTAGTAGCCCGCTACATCAAGCAGACCTATTGGTTTGTCGTGGTAGCCCAGTTGGCTCCAAGTCCAGACTTCGAACAATTCTTCAAAGGTGCCAATGCCGCCCGGCAAGGCGAGGAAAGCTTGGCTGCGTTCAGCCATCAAGGCTTTGCGTTCGTGCATGGTCTGCACGATGTGAAGCTCGTCGCATTCGCGGTTGGCGTGCTCTTTGTCGACCAGCGATTGCGGAATCACGCCCACCACGCGACCACCTGCTCGCGCTGTGGCTTTTGCTACAACGCCCATCAGCCCGCTGCGGCCGCCGCCATACACCAGCTGCCCCCCACGTTGACCGATCCACGCGCCCACCTCTTCGGCAGCCTGCGCGTAAGCCGGCAGGTTTCCTGGACGGGAACCACAGTACACACACACGGAAAATGCAGGTTCAAACATGCAGGATCTTTTCAAAAATGGCAGCCAGCCAGATGCCTGCGCACAGCAAAAGGCTGAGCAGCACAGCGGCGCTGCCCATGTCTTTGGCGCGTCCGGAGAGTGCATTCCACTCGGGACCAATGCGGTCAATGGCTGCTTCGACAGCAGTGTTGAGAAGCTCGACCACCAGCAGCAGGATGACAGAACCCGCAAGCAGCGCCACCTCGGGCCATGTCTGCCCCAACCAGAAAGACAAGGGAACCAACACCAGGGCGCAAATGGCTTCCTGACGAAAGGCGGTCTCCTGCCATCCGGCACGCAAGCCGAGCCACGAATAACGTGCTGCGTACAGCATGCGCTTGAGCCCGCGCCTTGCCTTTTGCGGGTTGACCGGCGGCGCCAATGCAGAGGAGTCTTGGGTCATGGAAGCATTGTGCCGCGCTCGCGCGGCACGCTGGGAGCGCCTCGCTCTAGGGCGAAGCGGGCCGGCTGTCGACCAGAAGGGTTCCAGCCCAGGCATCGTGCCAAAACTGGCGTTGCGGGTGCAGGCGGCTGGAAACAGCCCAGAATGCCACCCAGCCTGCTGCAATGACGATGACTTCGCCTGCGGGCAAAGAGAGGCGACTCACAGCAACAAGTGGCGGCAGAAACCACAACCATGCCAACGCGTAGCGGCCCAGGGCACGCAATTGCGTAATCGGGCGGCCCATCTTGTCGACCACGCGGATATGCCAGGTTTTCATGGCCAGCGTCTGACCCTTCGACCAGAACCAGACAAAGTAAATGCCGAACACGACAAACAGGAACGCCTGTAGCGGATGCCGGTTATCCAGTGCATTTCGCGTCTGGCTCAGCGTGCCGAACAGGTAGCCAGCAATAAACACCACGCCGAACATCAGCATGCCCTCGTACAACCAGCAGGCCATGCGCCTTTTGAGGGAAGGAGCGGCTTGGGGCATTGCTGGCGTTGCACTGATACCCGGGATGGACGGTTCAAGTGAGCGGCGGGAGAATGAGGAAGGAAGCTTCAAGGGAGTCAGTTGACGTAGAGCTCGGGCAAGGGGTCGGACGCTCGAACGTCTTCCTGTTCGGCACTGTCACGCGAGGTGTCGCTAGGCAGTTCGTCTGCTGGCGGTGCCAAAGGCACAGGATTCGGCGCCAGTTCAACGGGAGCGGGAGGGGTGGGAACACGCACCGCGATGGTGGCCGGAAGCACGATTTTCGGCGGGTTGGCGGATTGGGACTGGGCGTAGGTTGGCGTGGGCACATGGGCAAGGCGTTTGGATGGCACAGGCCTGAGCGCGGTGGCAGCGCCGCGCGGCTTGGGCGCACTGGCTGCAAGCCGATGCTTCTGTTCCTCGCTGAGCGCTTGGTACGCTTCCCACTGCGTTTGGATATCCGACTCCGACTCCGACAGCGCCCTGGCTGTGGCGAATGTCAGGCGTGCTTGGCTGCGCTGCTGCGCTGTCAGTCCGGCCCAAGCGACCATGCGCTCGTGCAGGCGGCGCTGCTCTTCCTCGGGCATTCCACCGAAAGTGTCGGCAAGCGCCAGCCAGCGGCGCTTCTGCGCTTCGGTCATGTAATCCCAGCGCTCGGCCAGTGGATAAAGCGCCAATTTCTGACCGCGCGTCATCAGGCCCCAGCCCGGGCCGGCAAACAAAGGTTTGGCCTGTGCGGGAGTCGCGGCAGCCCGCGCCGTGCGCTGTCTGGACTGAACGACGTATTGCCCGGGGACAGCCGCGCCAGGCACCATCCGAATGGTTTGGACCACCGCTGCACCGCCTGCGCCGAGCAGCGCCAGCAAAACCAACGCCAGCGCAATGGCTGGCGTCGACAGGGAGGCGGGGGTAGAGCGCTTCAGACGTGCTTGCATGCAGCAGGGGGCGGGGAACTCAGTTGCGCTCCTCGGCGCGGGTTTTCAAAAACTGGGCAAAACCCGGATCGGCGTACGCGGCGGGGGGGAGGGCATCTGTCAGCAGCGCGGCATCGACTTCGGCCACTTCGCTGGTGCCGGTTTCGTCCTGCGCGGTCGCCATCAGCATGATGCCCGCAACCAGAGCCAGCACTGGGATACTCGATACAAGTGGGATCCACCAGCGAGGCGAGCCGTTGCCTCCGCCCAGCGTGAGCACGTTGCCAAAGCGCGACCCTGCAGACGCCGTCTGAGTGGACGCCACTCGCAAGCGCTTGCGCTGTGCCACAGCTTGAACCCTGCTGGCGCGCAGACGTTCCACCACGTCGTACGGAAGCGCCGCAAGGCCTTCGTCCAAGCGCGCTGTCAGTCGCTGCGCGAAGCGATCAATAGCACTGTCGATTTTGGGTTGCGTGGTGTTTTTCATGATCCGATCCCTTTGGCCTTGAGCGCCTTGCTGAGTGCCTGAACCGCTCGGAAACAGTGCGTCTTGACGCTGCCTTCCGAGCAACCCATGGCTGCTGCCGTTTCCGCAACGTCCATCTCCTCCCAGTAACGCATCAAAAACGCCTCCCGTTGACGCGATGGCAAACGTTCTATCTCGCGCTCTATTTCCTGGAAGGACTGGGCACGCCGGGCCAGGTCTTCTGCGCTGTTACCCCGCCGCACGTCATCCTGTGAAGTCAAGGCGTCAAGTAAATCAAATTCTGTGCCGTCGTCCCCCGAACCTGTGAATTCTCCCATGGAGGAAAAGAGGGCGCGGTGCGTCTTCTGGCGACGAAACCAGTCGAGTGTGCAGTTGCTGAGGATGCGCTGGAACAGCATGGGGAGCTCAGCCGGCGGCTTGTCGCCATAGTGATGCGCTAACTTCATCATGCTGTCCTGAACGATGTCCAGGGCAGATTCCTCATTGCGCACGTGGTAGTACGAGCGCTTGAACGCGCGTTTTTCAACGCCTTTGAGGAATTCGGAGAGTTCTTGTTCGGTGGCCAAGAGATCGCGGTGGGCAAAGAGGCAGTTGGTGCGCCCCACAGACGAAGCCCGCAGCGCGGAGCGATTATTGCACCGCGCCAATTATTTGACTCTGCCAAGAAGATGCCAGATGCTGCAGTGCGATAATCACAGGCTGCACTATCACGCAAACGGGTCAAAGTCCGGCGAGGCCACCATCCCGCCCATGTCCTTGGCCTCAAGTTTCGAGCGGGTTTCACGAGAACCTTGCGAGAAGCACCCAAGGTTTTTCGTTAGAGAAAATCACAAAGGTTCATCATGGAAATCACCAAAGCAGAAATTACTTCGGCAGCAGCGGCCGCTGCCCAAAACCCGCCTACTCCGCAAGAGCTCATGGGCGCAGAAATCCTCGTCAAGGCCCTGCA
>JBBSRE010000222.1:0-5271 GCA_038243365.1 Burkholderiales bacterium
CACTCAGCAGTTTGCCAAAGTCCTTGATGCCGCTGGCGGCCAGCGTCTTGATCGGGCCTGCGCTAATGCCGTTGACCCGCATGCCCTTGGGGCCGAGCGCCTCGGCCAGGTAGCGCACGCTGGCTTCCAGGCTGGCTTTGGCCAGGCCCATGGTGTTGTAGTTGGGAATGGTGCGCAGTGAGCCCAGATAGGTCAGCGTGAGCAGGGCTGACTTGTCGTTCAGGTAGGGCAGGGCCGCCTTCGCCATCGCAGGGAAGCTGTAGGCGCTGATGTCGTGCGCGATGCGAAAGCCCTCGCGCGACAAGCCTTCCAGGAAGTCGCCAGCAATCGCTTCGCGCGGCGCAAAGCCAATGCTGTGCACAAAGCCGTCGAGCTTGGGCCAGGTCTTGGACAAGTCGGCGAACATGCGCTCAATCTGCTCGTCGCTGGCCACGTCGCAGTCAAAAATGAGCTTGGAGTCAAACTCCGCGGCGAATTCGGTGATGCGGTCCTTGAATCGTTCACCTACGTAGCTAAAAGCCAGTTCTGCCCCTTGCTGGTGGCAGGCACGCGCGATGCCGTAGGCGATGGAGCGGTTGGACAGCACGCCGGTGATCAGCAGCTTCTTGCCGGTGAGAAAGCCCATGGTGGTACTCCTGGTGCGAAATAAGTGAGGGAATGCGCTGGCCGGGCGACATGATTTTTTTTGAAACGCCTTTGCAGGCAGGCTCCATGCCAGCGTGGTGCAGAATTCTCGCATGCGAATCTGGTTGTTTTTTGTGTCCTGCTGGCTGGCGCTACCCGCCTATGCGGCGCACGCCTATGCGCTGTGGGGCGAGCCACTGTATCCGGCCGGCTTCAGTCATTTCGCATACGTGAACCCGGTGGCCCCCAAGGGCGGCGTGTTGCGGCTCGTGAGCAACGTGCGCACTTCCACCTTCGACAAATACAACCCTTTCACCATGCGCGGCGCGGCGCCCGCGTATCTGAGTGAGCTGATGTTCGACAGCTTGTTGACCGGTTCACTGGACGAGACCGCTACCGGCTACGGTTTGCTGGCCGAGGACGTGAGCGTGGCGCCCGATGGTCTGTCGGCTACTTTCATCCTCCGGCCCGAGGCGCGGTTTCACAACGGCGATGCGGTGCTGGCACAGGACGTGGCCTACACCTACGAGACGCTGGTGGGGCCCGCCACCTCGCCCTCCTACAAAACCTTGCTGATCGACGTGGCCGGGGTGGACGTCATCGACCAACGCACGGTGCGTTTTCGCTTCAAGAAGCCCAACCGCGAACTGCCCCTCACGGTCGGGAGCCTGCCCGTCTTCAGCCGAGCCTGGGGCATGGAGAACGGCACACGCAAGCCCTTTGACCAGGTAGTCACCGACATTCCCATTGGGAGCGGCCCCTACAAGATCGGGCCGGTGCGCTTCGGCAAGGACATTACTTACGTGCGCGATCCGAACTACTGGGCGCGTGATTTGAGCGTGCGCAAAGGCATGAACAATTTCGATCAGATCGAGGTCAAGATCTACCGGGACAGCACTGCGAAGCTGGAAGCGTTGAAGGCTGGCGAATTCGATCTGATGCGGTTTTTCAGTGCGGGCGACTGGGCGCGGCGCGTGAACGGCAAGAAGTTCGACACTGGGGAACTCGTCAAGGGCGAGTTCGCGCACAAGCTGCCTTCGGGTTTTCAGAGTTATGTGCTCAACACGCGCCGTGCCTTTCTGCAGGACGAACGCGTGCGCGAGGCCCTGGGCTTGGCCATCGACTATGAGTGGATGAACCGCCAGCTGTTCTACGGCGCCTATCAGCGCGTGCACGGCCTTTTCGGCAACACCGCCTGCGAGACGCAAGGCAGCCCGTCGCCCGAAGAATTGGCGTTGATGGATCCGTGGCGCAAGAACATTCCTGAGGCGGCATTCGGGCCCATGCCGCAGCCGCCGCGCACCGATGGCGATCACAGTTTGAGAGACAACCTGCGCCGCGCCAAAGCACTGCTCAATGAAGCCGGCTGGGCCGTGAAGGATGGCGCCTTGCGCAATGCGCAGGGCGAGGCCATGGTGCTGGAATACATGGGCAGCAATGAAGGTGGCGTGCGCACCGTGTCGCCCTGGATGCGCAATCTGGAGAAGCTGGGCATTACGCTCAACTTCCGATCGGTGGATTTTGCGCTGTACCAGCAACGGCTACAGAAGTTCGACTTCGACATCACCTCCATCGCCTTCCAGGGTACCAACAACCCTGGCCAGGAGTTTGCTGATCTGTTTGGCAGCAAGGCGGCTGACACGGAAGATTCGGGCAACTTCGCCGGCGTGAAAAACCCGGCGGTCGACGCCATGATTGGCGCCATGACCAGTGCCAAGACTCAGCAGCAGTTGCTGCCCGCGTGTCACGCGCTGGAGCGCATCATTGTGGCAAGCCACTACCTCCTTCCGGAGTGGGCGGCAGGAACGCACCGCATGGCCTACAACGCCTGGCGGTTGGCAAGGCCCGACGTGTTGCCTGCGTATTCGCCGGGTGAAACGTGGGTGATCGACACCTGGTGGGCGCGTGTACCACCGCAAACGTCGCCAAGCCCGGCCACGTCGCGCTGAATCAAGCCCCGCCATGTTCGCCTACATCCTTAAACGCATCCTGCTCATGCTGCCTACGCTGCTGGGCGTGCTGATGCTCACCTTCGCTGTGGTGCAGTTCGTTCCCGGCGGCCCGGTCGAGCAGTATTTGGCGGAAGCCAAAGCGGGGGCGGGACGCGCGGGTGCGGAGGGCGGTGGCTTCGGCTACCGCGGTGCGCAGGGGGTGGACGACAAGCGCTTGGAACAAATCAAACAGCTCTATGGATTCGACAAGCCGCCGCATGAACGGTTCGTGCAAATGCTGGTGCAGTTCGCGCGCTTTGACTTGGGGCGCAGCTTTTTCCAGAACAAGGACGTGTGGCAACTGGTGAAAGAGAAATTACCGGTGTCGATCAGCCTGGGCCTGTGGACTTTCTTCATCAGCTACCTGGTGGCCGTGCCGCTGGGTGTGGCCAAGGCCGTGCGGGCAGGTTCGCGCTTCGATCTGGTGACGACGCTCCTGATTCTGGTCGGCTACGCCATTCCGGGCTTTGTGCTGGGTTTGGCACTTCTCGTCGTTTTCGGCGGGCAACTGCAATGGTTTCCGCTGCGTGGGCTCACGTCGAGCAACTGGGACGAGCTGAGCTGGGGGGCGCGCATTGTCGATTATTTGTGGCACATCACGCTGCCCATCATTGCCATGGTGCTGGGAAGCTTTGCCGTCACCGCCATGCTGACCAAAAACGCGTTTCTCGAAGAGATTCGCAAGCAATACGTGCTGACGGCGCGGGCCAAGGGACTCTCCGAGCGCCAGGTGCTGTGGAAGCACGTGTTTCGCAACGCCCTGATTCCCATCATTACCGGCTTTCCGGCGGCGTTTATCGGCGCGTTTTTTACCGGCTCGCTGCTGATCGAGACGCTGTTTTCGCTCGATGGTCTGGGCCTGCTCAGCTACGAAAGCGTGATTCGGCGGGACTACCCGGTAGTGCTGGGCACGCTGTATTTGTTCACGCTGATCGGGCTGGTGACCAAGCTGATCTCTGATCTTTGTTACGTGTGGGTGGATCCGCGTGTCAAGTTTGACTAGCCCCCCTGAGTCTGCCGATGGCGTCCTTCCCCCCAAAGGGGGGACGCCGCCAGTGGCCGGGCAAAGCCCGTTCCACGGTGGCCCTGGCACCGCAGGGGCTATCCCGTCACCATCGCCAGCGCCAGCGTCATCGCTGTCCCCCAGCCGCCGCGCCTGGCTGCGGTTCAAGCGCAACCGCCTGGGCTATTGGAGCCTGGTGATCTTCTGCGTGCTGGTGGCCGTGAGCCTGTGCGCCGAGCTGGTCAGCAATGACCGCCCGCTGGTGGTGCGCTTTGAGGGGCAGTTGTATTTCCCCATGGTCAAGGACTACCCCGAGACCACGTTCGGCGGCGATTTCCTGACCACAACTGACTACCTCGACCCGTTCATCAAAAAGAAATTCGCCGAGGGCAGCAACTGGGCGCTGTACACGCTCAATCCCTACGGCCCCGACACGCTGAACTACTTTGCCAAGGAACACAACCCCTCGGGCCCGACGCGGGAGAACTGGCTGGGCACCGACGACCGCGGGCGCGACATGACGGCGCAGCTCTTGTATGGCTTTCGCGTCAGCGTGCTGTTCGCGCTGGCGCTCACGTTCACGGGCGTGTTGCTGGGGGTGATCACCGGGGCCATTCAGGGCTTCTTCGGGGGCAAGACGGATCTGGCGTTTCAGCGCTTTATCGAGGTGTGGGGTTCCATGCCCGAGCTGTATCTGCTCATCATCTTCAGCGCCGTGTTTGCGCCCAGCATTTCGCTGCTGTTGATTCTGCTGAGCCTGTTTGGCTGGATGGGCCTGTCGGATTACGTGCGGGCTGAATTTTTGCGCAACCGCCAGCTCGACTACGTGAAGGCCGCGCGTGCGCTGGGCGTGGGCAACGGGCAAATCATCTGGCGCCACATCCTGCCCAACAGCCTGACGCCAGTCGTCACGTTTCTGCCGTTTCGCATGAGCGCCGCGATCCTCGCGCTGACCTCACTCGATTTTCTGGGCTTGGGCGTGCCACCGGGCACTCCGTCGCTGGGTGAACTGCTAAGCCAGGGCAAGAACAACATCGACGCATGGTGGATATCGCTGTCTACCTTCGCGGTGCTGGTGATGACCTTGCTCCTGCTCACGTTCATGGGCGACGCGTTGCGTGATGCCTTGGATCCCCGCAAGGCAGACCGATGAAGAAGCCTTCTGCGAATTTGCTGGAGGTGCGCGACCTGAGCGTGCGCTTCGGTACCAAGGAAGTGGTGCGCAAGGTCAGCTTCGACATCGCGCCCGGCGAGAAGCTGGCGCTGGTGGGCGAATCGGGTTCTGGCAAGACGATTACCGCGCTCAGCCTGCTGCGGCTGGCGGCCGACGCAGTGGTGCAGGGCAGTGCAGTGTTTGAAGGCCGCGGTGACTTGCTGGCGCTCTCGGAGCGTGAGCTGCGCGGCGTGCGCGGTGGCGATATCGCCATGATCTTCCAGGAGCCGATGACAGCGCTCAATCCGCTGATGACCGTGGGCCGGCAGATCAGTGAGGTTTTGGAGCTCAAACAGGCGTTGACGCAGGCGCAGTCTTGGCAGGCAGCTATTGAATTGATTGCAAGCACCGGCATCGCCGAGCCTGCTCGCCGCGCCACTGCGTTCCCGCACCAGCTCTCGGGCGGGCAGCGCCAGCGCGCGATGATCGCCATGGCACTG
>JBBSRE010000223.1:0-5256 GCA_038243365.1 Burkholderiales bacterium
GCAATGACCGGGATGATGGTCAGGAAGATGCCAGCAAACAACTTGGCCACCTCTTGCAGGGGCGCCCAGCCGAACTGGTTGTCGTCATGCACCTTGGACGGCGTCAGCCACAAGGAGAGCAGCGTGACCACGACCAAGCCGACGTCGCGCACCAACCCGGGCAAACCTACGGGCGTGCCGGCGATGTCGAACACCACGGGCGACTTCCAGAAGCCGCTGATCAGCACCAGCACGACAACGACACCCAGCCACAGGAAATTCAGCTTGCCATCGAAGCCGATGGCGCGCGTGTCGGGCGTGGGGTCGGGCCGTGCGGTTTCGCCGCTCTTGCGGAAAAACCAGCTGTCAATAACGAAGAACAGCACCAGCAAGGCCCCTACCAGCAAGAGCGTTTCCGGGAAGATGTGGCTGACGGTCCAGAAGAAATCAACACCCTTCAGGAAGCCGAGGAACAGCGGCGGATCGCCCAGCGGCGTCAGTGAGCCACCGGCGTTGGACACAATAAAGATGAAGAACACCACCAGATGCGCCTTGTGGGCCCGGTTGTCGTTCGCCCGGATCAACGGCCGGATCAACAGCATCGACGCGCCCGTAGTCCCCATGAAACTCGCCAGCACCGCGCCGATGGCAAGGATCGCCGTGTTCAGAACCGGGCTGCCATGCAGGTTGCCACGGATGTAGATGCCACCTGCCACGGTAAACAGCGCGGTGAGCAGAATCACAAAAGGGATGTATTCGGCGAGCAGCGCGTGCACCAGACTGACCCCGGCCGCGCCCGCGCCGAACGTGGCAGCAAAAGGCACCATGAAAGCCAGCCCCCAGGCGGCAGTGACTTTCCCGTAGTGGTGATGCCAGAAAATCGGCGCCACCAGCGGTACCAGCGCTATCGACAGCAACAGACCAGCAAAGGGAACGCCCCACCACAGGGCCAGGTTTGCGCCGTCGATCTCTGCGGCTTGCGCCAGGGCCGGGAGCATCAGGAACGCGGCCGAGCCGAGTTTGCGCAGTCGTGTCATGGGGTGAGTCTCCTGAAAGGGTGTCAAATCGCATGCGGCGCTACCGCAGCAACGCCAAGTGTAGAGGCGGCTTTGTGCGAGCTGCGTCAAGACGCAGTCAGACGTCCATCAAGCGGCGAGCAGAGGTTCCAGCACCGCACGCAACGCGGCAGGTAGCGCCGCCGGACGCCGCGTGGCGCGATCCACATAGACATGCACAAAATGCCCAGCTGCAGCCGAAGCGTCGCTGCCGGCGCCGAACAGGCCCACCTCGTAACGAACGCTGGACGAACCGATGCGCGCTACGCGGATTCCCGCTTCCACCTGCTGCGGGAAAGCGAGCGGCGCGAAATAGTGGCACTGCGTTTCCACCACCAGCCCTATGGTGTCGCCGCAATGGATGTCGAGCGCACCCGCTTCAATGAGATGCGCGTTCACTGCGGTGTCGAACCAGCTGTAGTAAACGACGTTGTTCACGTGGCCATAGACGTCGTTGTCGGCCCAACGGGTGGTGATGAAACGAAAAACTTTGTAAGCGGCGCGGCTTTCGGGCGCGGTGCGGGCAGGTTTGGCGGGCACAGTCATATAGCCATTCTGCCAGCGCGTAGTGGGCGGAATCCCGCCATGTGAGCGCCGCGACGCATCACGCTCACTGTTGCGCGTCTGCCGAGTTGAGCTTGCAAAGATGCTGCATCGCAACATTTTCGACTTGCAATTCTTGGTAGTTACCCTAAAATCGAGTTTATGCTGCACTGCAACATGCAACCGCACGGCCCAGCGCAGATACACCGAGACCCGAATACCGGGTTCTTCATAATCTACTGGAGATGACAATGGCCCTGACCCCTGAACAAATGATCGCCGCCCACAAAGCCAACCTTGAAACCCTGTTCGGCCTGACGAACAAGGCTTTCGAAGGCATGGAAAAACTGGTGGAACTGAACGTGACCGCATCGCGCGCCGCATTGACCGAAGCAGAAGCCCACGCTCGCTCGATGATGAGCGTGAAAGACGCTCAGGAGCTGATGGCTCTGCAATCGAGCATGTACCAGCCACTGGCTGAAAAGGCTGCCTCCTACAGCCGCCACCTGTACGACATCGCGTCGGGCACAGGCAGCGAATTCGGCAGCGCCATGCAAAACAAGGCTGTGGAAGCCCAGAAGAACTTCACCGACATGGTGGACAGCGCTTCGAAGAACGCACCTGCCGGCTCTGAGTCCGCAGTCGCTGTCATGAAGAACGCTGTTTCGGCTGCCAACAACGCATTCGAATCGGTGCAGAAAGCTGTCAAGCAGGCTACCGACGCTGCCGAAGCCAACTTCAACGCTGTTGCTGCTACGGCAGCGGACGCATCCAAGTCGGCCACTTCGCGCAAGCGTTAATTGCCAGCGGCCTTGGCCGCTCGCGCAATACTGTTTACTGCGCATTCCTTAAAAAGCCCGATTCGTCGGGCTTTTTGCTTTGGATGGGCCGCGTGCGGGGCCGTTCGGCGCGAACGCTGCAAAAGCCCTGCCCGTCGTCGGGCTACAGATGCGAATCAGTCTTGTTTGCGTTATCATTTTTCTTTTTTAAAGCCAACCTTTTTTACAACATGCCCTTCACCCACGGATCTCCCGCGCACTCTGGCCCAGGCCTCTCACTTTTTGTACGTAGTACCGCGGCCCTGCTTCTCATTGCGGGCGCGGGCCTGGCACAAGCCCAGGAACAGGTGGTGAACCTCTATTCGGCGCGCCACTACGCGACCGACGAGGCCTTGTATGCAGGCTTCACCAAGGAGACGGGCATCAAAGTCAACCGCGTCGATGCCGACGACGCCGGCATCATG
This sequence comes from Burkholderiales bacterium, assembly GCA_038243365.1. Classification (GTDB taxonomy): domain Bacteria; phylum Pseudomonadota; class Gammaproteobacteria; order Burkholderiales; family Burkholderiaceae_C; genus Simplicispira. Next base: position 2,821 of record JBBSRE010000223.1, read on the forward strand.
GCGCGGCTCAAAGCGGAGGGAGAGGCTTCCCCAGCCGACGTAATCCTGCTGGTGGATGCGGCCCGCTTTTATCTGGGCGAGCAGGCAGGCTTGTTCAAGCCCATCCAGTCCAAGGCGCTGAACGACGCGATTCCAGCCAATCTGCGCAGCGAACCAGCAGCCGATGGAGGTATCTCGTGGTTTGGTCTTTCCACGCGCGCGCGCATCATTGTCTACAACAAGGTGAAGGTAAAGCGCGAGGATGTGGACACGTACGAAGAGCTTGCAGACCCCAAGAACAAGGGCAAACTGTGCATCCGTACCGGCTCACACCCTTACAACCTCAGCCTGTTCGGCGCGGTCAACGAGCACATGGGCCCCGAGAAGACAGAGGCTTGGCTCAAGGGCATGGTGGCCAACATGGCGCGTGACCCCAAGGGCGGCGACACCGACCAGATCAAGGCCGTGGCCTCAGGCGAGTGCGAGGTGGCTGTCACCAACAGCTACTACTTGGCCCGGCTGATGCGCTCTTCGAAGCCAGACGACGTGGCGGTCGCCAACAAGGTTGGCGCTGTGTTCCCCAACCAGCAGAGCTGGGGCACCCACTTGAACATCGCGGGCGGCGCGGTGGCCCGCTACGCCAAGCATCCCGAGAACGCCGTGCGTTTCCTGGAGTACCTGGCAACACCAGAAGCGCAAAACTATTTCGCTAATGGCAACAACGAATGGCCAGCAGTAAAGGGCGTGGATCCTGAAAACCCAGCCCTCAAGGCCATGACCGGTGGCAAGCCGTTCAAGGCGGAAACGATTCCGATCAGCGCTGTCGGCGCGCACATGGGTGCCGTGCAACAGATGCTGGACCGCGCCGGCTTCAAGTAATCAGTTGGCGGAACTTGCCAAATAGAGCCGCCTTCGGGCGGCTTTTTCACGCGCTCGCGAGCTGGCTGATAATTGACCTTTACGTCAACGTAAGCGTTGACTGTCACATTCACCGCAGGAGTTTCAGTATGCAGATCAAAGGCAATGTGTTCATCGTCACCGGAGGCGCGTCTGGCCTGGGGGAGGGCACGGCTCGCCGCCTGGCAGCGCAGGGCGCCAAAATCGTCGTGGCTGACATGCAGGCCGACAACGGCGAAGCTGTGGCGCGCGATATCGGCGGCGCGTTTGTGCGCTGCGACGTCAGCAATGAAGCGGACGGCCAGGCTGTGGTGGCGAAGGCCGTGTCGTTGGGGATGCTGGTCGGGCTGGTGAATTGCGCGGGCATTGCACCGGCCGAAAAAACCGTGGGCAAGAATGGCGCCCACGCCCTGTCCGTGTTCAGCAAGACCATCACGGTGAATCTGATCGGCAGCTTCAACATGATCCGGTTGGCCGCAGAAGCCATGGCCAAGAACGAAGCGCAAGAGACCGGCGAGCGCGGCGTGCTGATTTCCACCGCCAGCGTGGCCGCGTACGACGGGCAAATCGGCCAAGCTGCCTATGCGGCCTCCAAGGGCGGCATCGTCGGCATGACCCTTCCTATCGCCCGCGATCTGGCGCGCAGCGGCATTCGGAACATGACCATCGCGCCGGGAATATTTGGCACGCCCATGCTGTTCGGCATGCCCCAAGAGGTCCAGGACGCGCTGGCGGCTGGCGTACCGTTCCCCAGCCGCCTGGGCACGCCGGAGGACTACGCCAAGCTGGTGCAGCACATCGTGGAAAACGACATGCTGAACGGCGAAGTGATCCGGCTCGACGGCGCCATTCGCTTGGCACCCCGTTAGCACACGGTCACGGCGCCTGATCCGCAGCCGAATGTTTTTGCCTGCACTGAATCTCTGACGATCACAGCATTTACCGGCGTGACGCCTGGAATTTCCACTTCCGCGCAGCCAGCTGACATGGTGGTCGATACAATGCAGCGCATGCGTCTTTGGCTCTCTTTCACCATGGCTCTGCACCTCTTCATAGGTGCAGCCCTTGTGTCGTGGGCGCCCTTTTCCAGTGCGGGCCCGACGTCGGCCTTAGTCGCCACTTCTGCGGAGCAAGCGCCCTCAGAATCGTCTCGCTCTACGCAGGGCTCGGTCCCTGAGAAAGAAAACGATTCTTTAGCGGGCGCTATCAGCCTTGCGCTGGCTGATCTTCCAGTGGAATTATCCGAAGTGCTCAGCTCTTCGCCTCGCAGCCAGCCACAGCAACGCGCTCAGCCCACGCCCATGGCTGCGGCTAAATTCAAGTGGACTTCTGCCACACCGGATGGGTTGCTGCGCCCACCCGAGACCCTGACCTCTGTTTAAGAGTTCGGTCAGGTCGCCCCACGACCTGGCTTTTCAGTTGGCATCCTGCTGGCGCCATCACTTTTCAAGCCGCCTTCGCTGCGGCTCCGTTTCATGGAACTGCTTTCAGATCCCAACGTCTGGATCGCCTTTGCGATGCTGACCGCGCTCGAGATTGTTCTCGGCATCGACAACATCA
>JBBSRE010000224.1:0-5251 GCA_038243365.1 Burkholderiales bacterium
CCCGCCACAAGAAATCTGAGCCTTTTATGGCTCTATCGCTTATGCAATAAGCGCAACCAGCTATCAATAACGGAGTATTCGCCCGTTAAACCACCACAGGCTCAGGCTCCAACCGGATACCAAACCGCTCGTACACGCTGGTCTGAATGGCTTTGGCCAAGGTCATCACTTCCCCGCCAGTCACGTTGTCGGCTCCTTCCCCCCGGTTGACCAGCACCAGCGCCTGCTTCTCGTACACCGCGGCATTGCCCACGCTTTTCCCCTTCCAGCCGCAGGCGTCGATCAGCCAGCCGGCGGCCAGTTTGATGCGGCCATCTGCCAGGGGGTAATGCACGATCTTCGGGTCTCGGGCAATGATGTCGGCGCACTGCTCGGGCGTCACGGTGGGGTTCTTGAAAAAGCTGCCAGCGTTGCCGATGATGGCCGGGTCGGGCAACTTGGCGCGGCGTATCTCGCAGACCCAGTCGAAGATCTGCCGGGGCGTGGGTTGCCCTGGACCCGCCTCTTGAGCGCGGCGCTCAAGCTCGGTGTAACCAAGCTCTGGCTTCCAGGCTTTGGGCAGGCGAAACCGCACCTGCGTGATGACGGCTCGGCCTGCCAGGCCCATACCGCGCGGCAGCGCGCCCGGAGAGTCAGCGCCGGCGGCAGGCACATGCTTGAAGACGGAATCGCGGTAGCCAAAGCCGCATTGGGCAGCGTCCAGCGTGAACGCCTCGCCCGTGAGCAGATCGACCGCGTCGAGCGAATCGAATCGGTCCTGCAGTTCCACGCCATAGGCACCGATGTTCTGTACCGGGGCTGCGCCCACGGTGCCGGGGATCAAGGCGAGGTTCTCAAGGCCAGGGAAGCCGTGTGCCAAAGTCCAATCCACCGCGTCGTGCCAGGGCTCGCCCGCGCCCATTTCCACAATCCAGTCGGTTGCAGTCTCGCGCGCCAGGCGGCGGCCCATGATTTCTACTTTGAGCACCAGCGCGTGCACATCGCCAGTCAACACGATGTTGCTGCCGCCACCCAGCACGAAAAGGGGCTGTCCCGCCAAAACGGGTGTGGTGCGCAGCGCTTGCAGATCGCCAGCCGACTGCACGCGCACCAAAGCATCGGCGCGCGCCATGATGCCGAAGGTGTTGTAGGGCTGAAGCGAGCAGTTCTTCTCGACTAACATCGCAAGGATTGTCGCACCCGCCGCCGCGCAAAGCGCTTATGCGGGCCTGTCATCGTTTCCGGGAGCCAGTGCCATGCCATCGTTCGATACCGTTTGTGAAGCCGATTTTGTTGAAGTGAAGAACGCGGTGGAGAACGCCGCTAAGGAGATCGGCACACGCTTCGATTTCAAGGGCACTTCGGCTGCAGTCGAGCTCAAGGACAAGGAAATCACCATGTTTGGCGACGCAGAGTTCCAGCTGACGCAGGTGGAAGACCTGCTGCGCGCCAAGCTCACCAAGCGCAATGTGGATGTGCGCTTTCTGGATATCGGCAAATCGCAGAAGGTGGGCGGCGACAAGGTCAAGCAGGTCATCAAGGTGCGCAACGGCATTGAGAGCGAGCTGGCCAAGAAGCTGCAGAAGCTGATGAAGGAAAGCAAGCTGAAGGTGCAAGCGGCCATTCAGGAAGAAAAAGTTCGCATCACCGGCGCCAAGCGCGACGACCTGCAGGCGGCCATGGCGCTGATCCGCAAGGACATTACCGACATGCCGCTGTCTTTTGACAACTTCAGGGACTAGGCAGAGTGCAACCCCCTGCGCCGCTGCGCGGCTTCCCCCTTCTCCTGCAGCTTCGCTGCGGAAGGGGTACGACCCCGGCGCGGCGGGGCGGCCCTTGCGCGGGGTCTGCTGGGTTTTGGGCCGTGTGGGTTCGGCGGCCATGAACCGGGGTCACGCGCCAGTCTTCGAAATGCCAAGCTTGTTGAATCGGTTCTTTTTGTCTGCCGCCATGGTTTTGGGTTTGATGGCGGTCAGCGCTGCGCACGCCGAGACCGTCACGTTAGCGGGGTTGTTGGGTGGCAAGGCGCTGCTGGTGGTGGGCACGAGCGCACCGCGCGCCATGGCGCCCGGCGAGTCGCATCGGGGCGTCACGCTGGTGTCGCTGTCGGGTGACGGCGCCGTGGTGGAACTCGATGGAGCGCGCCGCAACCTGCGCATGGGCGCGCCGGTCAGCGTGGGGGAACGCGGGGCATCGCGGCGTGTGGTCATCGCGCCGGACGGCATGGGCCATTTCATGCAGCAGGGCCAGATCAACGGCAAGGCCACCACGTTCATGGTGGACACCGGTGCCTCCACAGTCGGCATAGGGCAACACGACGCCGAGCGCATGGGCATCGATTTTCGCAAGGGGCAACCGGTGCAAATGCGCACGGCCAACGGTGTTGCGCAAGGCTGGCGCGTCAAGCTTGATTCGGTGCGCGTAGGCGGCATTGAACTGTTTGGCATTCAGGCCGTGGTGACGCCCCAACCTATGCCCTATGTGTTGCTGGGCAACAGCTTTCTTGCCGAGGTGCAGATGACCCGCACGGCGCAGCAGATGGTGCTGGAGAAACGCTGACCATGGCTACCGCCGCGATTGCCCGCACCACGCTGGACGAAGAGTATGAAGACCTGCTTGGCCTGTGGTCAGACCTGGAGTCGGCCCTGTCGGTTCTGCTGGCCAGGCCGGGCCATGTGCGGGGGTTCGGCCCCAAGCTGCGCCAGATCGACCGCTGGTTGCAGGACCTGGTGCAGCACGATGTTGACGCCTCGCTCTACCTGATGTTTCAGCTGGCAGCTACTTCTACTGTGGGCTACAGCGCTGCACACGCGCTGGTCTGCGGCACGCTGTGCCACATCATGGCGCGGGAATTTGCTCTGCCGGAGCATGAGCGCGACGCCCTGGTGCGCTCGGCGCTGACCATGAACATTGGCATGACGCGCATGCAGGACGAACTGGCGGTGCAGCGTGAGGCCCCCACCGCCCCCCAGCAGGAAGTCATCACCCACCACCCACGCGACAGCCAGACGCTGCTTGAGGGGATGGATATCACCAATGACCTGTGGCTTGACGTGGTAGGCCAGCACCACAGTGCGCTGGACCCCGCAGACAAGCCGCTGGCCGACATGCCGGTGGTGGAACGGCTATCGCGCATTCTGGGCACGATTGACCGGTACGCGGCCATGATCAGCCCACGCAAATCGCGTGTTGGCCGCAGCGCCACCGACTCGGTGCGTGCGCTGGTGGGTCAGGAAATCGACCAGCGCGACGAGGTCGGCTTGATGCTGGTGCGCACCGTGGGCCTGTGCCCGCCCGGCACCTTCGTGCGCATGGACAACGGCGACACCGCGATTGTGCTGCGCCGCAGCGACAAGCCGAATCTGCCGTTGGTGGCCAGCGTGCTGGATGCCAATGGCGCCCATCGCAACGAGCCGCAGATGCATCTCACCGCCCACGGCAAACCGCGCATCCAGTCTGCGCTGGCGCGCACTGCGGTGACTGTGGAGATGAACCACCGCACCATGGTGCGTCTGGGCCTGTACGCGGCGCAGCGCGCGGCGGCGTTGGTGAACCGGGGCGGCGCCGTTTAAGAGCTGCCGTTCAGCCGCATTCCAGCCGCGCGGCGCCCCGGGCGATCTCAGTGAGCGTGGCCCCAGACAAGCATCGCGTCGCGGCCTTCCACCGCGAGATCGACTTTGCGACCCACCGGCAGCAGAACTTTCGTCGCCACATGACCAAATGGCATGCCGGTCAGCACCGGAATGTCGAGCTGGCTGCGCAACCACTGCACCACGCTTTCCAACCCGAAGCCCTTGTCATGCGGGGCCAGCCGAAAGCCGGTGAATTGGCCCAGCAGCACCGCTTTTTGACGCGCCAGCACACCCGCGTGCAGCAGCTGCGTCAGCAGGCGCTCGATGCGATACGGGTGCTCGCTGACGTCTTCCAGAAACAGCACGCCGCCGTTGATATCGGGGAGCCACGGCGTGCCCACCAGCGACGCCAATACCGCCAGGTTGCCACCCCAGAGCGGTGCGTCGTGCACCTCGAACGCGTAATCGGGCGTGCTGGCCTTGGCGATGCTGCTGCGTGGGTAGGGCAAGCGCCAGCCGGTGCCTTCGCCATGACCGGTCAGCAAATCGTCAAAGCAGGCTTCCATGATGTCGTCGGGCACGCCCGCAACGCCAAAATCCGGGCACAGGGCCGGGCCGGCCCAAGTCACTGCGCCGGTGCGCGCCAGCACAGCGCTTTGCAAGGCGGTGAAATCGCTGATACCCACGAAGTGCATCCCGCCCTCCACCGCCCGCGCCACCGCGGCGTAGTCAATGCCGGGCAGGATGCGTGTCAGGCCGTAGCCGCCCCGCGAGACCAGCGCCACATCGGCGCCACTGGCAGCCGCGCGTGCAACTGCGGCAATGCGCGTGGCGTCGTCACCGGCAAAGCGGGTATCCACCGCAAGCGCGTCGCGGTCGATCTCTACAGAATGGCCCAGAGCCTCCAGCCGCTTGATGCCGCGCTTGAAAGCGGCCTTGTCACGCACCGCGCTTGACGGCGAGTAGACGTAGATGTGCTTGGCGCCGTGGCTGTGGCCGCATTCGCAGGGCTGTTCGAGATGGGAAGTGTGGGACACGGGTGCAGTGCGCCTTTATGCAGGCAAGCAATTCAAGTCAATGGGACGACGAAGATGAGCAGATGGCGGTATGCCATAGGGTGCGAAAACGCGTCAACCCGCGTCACCGCGTCCAGCCACCTCTGCAAAGTATTCCACAGCATGCTCGGCGATCTCGCGGCCGTGCTCTTGCACGAAGTGCCCGGCATGCGGCAGCACCACTGGCGCGGGGCAGCCGCGCACCTGCGAAGCCAAGCCGCGCATCACGCTCTCGCCCAGCACAGGGTCCTGCGCGCCTGCAAACATCAGACTGCAACCGTTCCAGTCGTTTTGCCAGAAACGTGCTGCCGCGCGGGACAGCGCGGCGCCGGGTGCGTCGGGGTTGTCAGGCACGCGATCCGGGAAAGCGCGGGTCGCAGCGCGGAAGCCGGCGTCCGGAAACGGCGCGTCATAGGCCGCGCATTCGGCCTCGCTCATCTGCGGGTTGCCCCGCGCGAACAGCCGACTGATCTCGAAATTGGGTTTTTTGGCACACATGTCGCGCCACGCCAGGAACCCGGGGCTGAGCGGCTGCTCGCCGGTGGCCAACAAGGTGTTCATGGCGAGCAGGCCTGCAAAACGCTCAGGCGCTTCCATGGGCAGCGTCAAGCCCAGCATGCCGCCCCAGTCTTGCACCACCAGCAC
>JBBSRE010000225.1:0-5247 GCA_038243365.1 Burkholderiales bacterium
ACGTGATCGCAGGAGGCGTGGTGTGGGACGCAGAGCGCAGCATCGCGGCCGCCATCGTGGTCATGTCAGGCCTGCTGGTGTGGCGCCACAAGGAGAACATCGTCCGGTTGCTGCGCGGCACTGAATCTCGCCTGGGCAGCAAGGGAATCAAAGGCAGCGCGCCCCTAGCACCGAAACAGCCCAAAAAGCGGCGCTGACGTGGTTCAGAGAGATATTCAGGGCCGCCGCGCTTGCCGGGCGGCAACGCGGCGTAGCGCATGCTGAGGGGGGAGAGATGTTTTGCGGCGCCCAACGGCGCGCAAGAAAAGAAGGTGACGAGCCTTACCCCCGGCACTGACTCCACAGTTAGGGCTGCTTGGTTCCCCACCTGACCCGGTTGGCCGCTTCACCATGCGGGGAGGCCCGTCACCTGCGATTGTAGTTCGCTTCGCAAGCCGCTTTTAGCGCTTGGGGCTCTCCATGCCCACCCATCCAGCTTCCGGATAGCGCTCGCCTTGAACCGCCCCGTGCGCAAACAACTCATCAAGCGAACGCAGCACATGCGAAGGAACCACGAGCGTGCCCGCGCTGTGATTGGCGCGCAGCCGATCCGCGTTGCGCGTCCCTGGAATCGGCAGCACATGCGGCTGGCGTGCCAGTACCCATGCCAAGGCCAGCGACGCCACTGGAACGTCTATGGACAGCGCCAGGGCTGCCAGGCGTTTTTGCAACACGCGGTTGTGCTCGCCCGCGGCGCCGTTGAAGCGGGGCAGGGCACGGCGGAAATCGCCGGGCTCCAAAGTGTCGATCTGCGGCGGTCGCTGCGTGAGGAACGCGCGGCCCAGCGGGCTATACGCCACAAACGCGATGCCGAGCTCTTGCGTCAGCGGCAGCAAGTCGGTCTCGGCGCTTCGCTCCCACAAAGAATATTCACTTTGCAGCGCCGCCACGGGGTGCACCGCCTGGGCGGCGCGCAGCGTGGAGGCCTGCACTTCAGACAGGCCGGCGGCCGCAATCTTGCCCGCTGCCACCAGAGTTTTAAAGGTCTCCATCAGGTCTTCGATCGGCACCGCAGGATCGCGGCGGTGGCAGTAGTACAGGTCAATGCGCTCCACGCCCAGCCGGCGCAGCGAAGCCTCGCACGCCTTTTCTACATAGGCTGCCGAATTGTCAATGCGCCGCTCGTAGCGCCCTGGCTCGCGCACGATGCCGAACTTGGTGGCCACCGTCAGGCGCGCGCGTGCACTGGGCGCCAATTCGCTGAGGAATTCTCCCAGCAGGCTTTCGTTATGGCCGAAGCCGTAGGTGTCTGCGGTGTCGAAGTGCTGCACGCCCAACTCAACTGCGGCGTGCAGGGTGGCCAGGGATTGGCGGCGGTCGCTTTCGCCGTAGAACTCACTCATGCCCATGCAGCCCAGGCCCACGGGATCAATGGCACGACCGGCGAGCCAACGAGGGGCTGCGGGTGCGGGGCTACTTGGGGAACCCGTCGTAGATCCAAGGCTTTCTGCGCTCATGGCAGTGCCTCCTGCACCGCGGCCAAGCCTGCCAGGGCGCAGTGCTCGTCTTGGTCTTCGTTACCTCCGCTGACGCCCACGCTGCCCAAGGCCTGACCGCGTGCATTCAGGATGGGCAGACCACCTGCCACCGTCGTAATGGCTGCCAGACGTTCTGCGCCTTGGTTGGACTTGGCTGCATCGCGGAAGGCGCGGGTTGAAATCGGCAACAAGCTGGAGGTATTGGCCTTGAGCTGCGCCGCGACCACAGAGATGGGAACCGCGCCCTCGGTGCGGCTGAAGTGCAAAAGTCGGCCTGTTTCGTCATTGACGGCAACCGCCATTCGCCAGCCTTCGCGGCGCGCATAGGTGTGGCAAGCAGAGGCGATGGCCTCTGCGGTCGCCAGAGTCAACGCTGGCCGCGTGGTTTGAGATTGTGCAGTCAGGCAGAACAGGCAAGCGGAGATCAAAAACACTGATTTTTTGGAAGGTTGCATTCTGGTTTACGGGTAAATGAGGAGTTGGACGCCCATGATGCGGGCGACTGTTGTTGCCCGCCAGTCCCTCTGAACTGAATGGTTTGTGTTGAGTCACTGCACAATGCGGCCATTCGTCACCAAGCAAAAGAGAGACATGGCAAAAGTCGAGTTGGCGCAACTGCGCGTATTTGCTGCCGTGGCACAAGGTCAGAGTTTTCGTCAGGCCGCGAAACGACTCGCGCTGTCGCCGTCGGCAGTCAGTCAAGCGGTGAGAAGTCTGGAGGAGAGGGTCGGCTCGCCCCTGCTACTGCGCAGCACCCGCAGCGTTGCGCTGACGCAGGCGGGATCGCAATTGCTGGCCGAACTGGAGCCCGCGCTGGCCCAGTTCGACGGCATGCTGGACCGCGCGTCGCAGTGGGGCGAACGCGTTCAAGGGCGCCTCAAACTCAACGTGCCCCGCAGTAGCGCATGGTTGCTGATGCGCCTTCTGCTCACGAATTTCCTGCACGCGCATCCCGACGTGGAACTGGAAATCACCACGCACGATGGCCTGGTCGACATCGTGAAAGACGGCTACGACGCCGGTATCCGGTTTCCCGAAACAGTTCCGCTGGACATGGTGGCGGTGCCGATTGGTTCTATGCAGCGGTTTTGCGTGGTGGCCTCGCCGGAGATGGCCGCATCAGCGCGTAGATCTGGGAAACGGCTGGCGCATCCCACAGACCTCACGGCGGTGCCTTGTGTGCGGCTGCGCTTTCCCAGCGGCGTGCTGTACCAGTGGCAATTCAGGAGGGGCGACGAAGCGCTCCACATCTCTGTGAACGGGCCACTGACGGTAGACGATTCGCAATTGGCCGCGCAGGCGGCGCTGGACGGCGTCGGCTGGGCGTATTGCAACGAGTTCCTGGTCGCCGAACACCTGCGTGAGGGCCAGTTGTTAACCGCCCTGGACGAATGGTGCCCGCCGGAGCCCGGATTTCAGCTGTATTACCCCAGCAGGCGTCAGACTACCCCGGCACTGCGCGCCCTCATCGCATGGACACAGCAGTTCAACCGAGACCGGGCGAGCTAAGTCCGATGCTTGCCGGCCCTAGAATTGGCCATATGTCCTACCTCGTGCTCGCCCGCAAGTACCGCCCCCGCAATTTCGGCGAGATGGTCGGTCAGCAGCATGTGGTGCAGGCCTTGACGAACGCGCTGACGCAGCAACGCCTGCACCATGCCTATCTGTTCACCGGCACCCGCGGCGTCGGCAAGACCACCGTTTCGCGCATTCTTGCCAAATCGCTCAACTGCCAGGGGGCAGACGGGCAGGGCAGCATCACGGCCACGCCCTGCGGCGTGTGTGCGGCTTGCACTGCCATTGATGCGGGCCGTTTTGTCGACTACACCGAGCTCGATGCCGCATCGAACCGGGGTGTGGACGAAGTGCAAAGTCTGCTCGAGCAAGCGGTGTACAAACCTGTTCAAGGGCGCTTCAAGGTCTTCATGATCGATGAAGTGCACATGCTCACCACCACGGCCTTCAACGCCATGCTCAAGACGTTGGAAGAGCCACCGGAATATTTGAAGTTTGTACTGGCGACGACGGATCCACAGAAGGTGCCTGTCACTGTGCTGTCGCGCTGCCTGCAGTTCAACCTGCGACCAATGCCCCCCGACACGGTGCAGGAGCATCTGGTTCATGTGCTGGCCGCCGAGCAGATCACGGCCGAGCCGGGTGCCCTGCGCCAGCTGGCACGCGCCGCCCGCGGTTCCATGCGGGATGCACTGTCGCTCACTGACCAAGCCATCGCTTTCGGCAGTGGCAGCATCGACGAGACCGGTGTACGCCAGATGCTGGGCAGTGTCGACCGGTCGCACGTCACGTCACTTATTGACGCGCTTGCGCGCGGCGACGGCCGCAGCGTCGTCGACACAGTGGACACCATGCGCCTGCATGGCTTAGCGGCCGCAGCGGCGCTGGAAGATATGGCAGCCGTGCTGCAGCGCATGGCCGTGCTGCAGGCGGTGCCAGGGTACCAACCGAGCGGCGAGTCGGATTCTGAAGCTTTGGAGACCGCGAAACTGGCTGCGCTGATGCCAGCCGATGAAACCCAGCTCCTCTACAGCATGTGCCTGCATGGACGTGCGGAACTGGGGCTGGCGCCCGACGAATACGCTGCGCTCACCATGGTGCTGCTACGGCTGTTGGCGTTCAAGCCGCCCCAACCTGGCAACGGCTCGGAAAAAAAAACACTGACACGCGCTGAAGCGTCGGCAGAGGCGCCGGGCGCCGGTTCGCACGCTGACCCAGGAGAAAAGGCTCTGCAGCCGGACTCCACGGGTGTGCAGAAAAGTGATGCTCAAATCAGCGAGAAATATGAGTCTAAAAGGGCTCCAGCGCTTGACCTGTCTGCACAGGAAGCTATAAAAAAAGAAGCGGATAGTGGCCCTGAACCAGCATTGTCAGTTCGTTCATTGCCCGCCCATTCTGTTCAGACGAACGCCAGCACGGCACCTGCAGCCGAATCCGAAGCCGCAGACGCCCCCCCAATTGCCAGGACGTCCACAGTAGTGAGCGTTCCGGTGCGCGAAATGCACGAGCCAAGCGCGCGAATGTCTGCACGTACCGAGGCTCCTGACGCCCCTGCCCCTGGCGGGGTGCCAATGCGCAGCGCAGAGGGCGAGTTTTGGTACGGCGTGGTGCGGCAACTCATCGCTGCCGACGCCATCACTGCATTGGCACGCGAACTGGCGCTTCAATCCCAGCTGGTGGAGCGCGATGGCGGCGACTGGCTGCTGCGTATCGAACGCGAATCCTTGCGGCAACCCAACACTCGCGAGCGTCTGCGCAGCGCGCTGGCAGAAGCCGGCCACGCCGAGCAGATCCGCATAGAGATCGGCACGGTCAGCGATTCTCCGGCACGCCGCATTGCGGCGCAGGAGGGCGCCTTGCAAGAGCGCGCACGCACCATCGTGACGAATGATCCGTTTGTTCAGGCCATGGTGCAGAACCACGGCGCCAAGATAGTGCCGGGCAGCATCCGGCCGCTGTAGCGAGATTTTTCAGAAATTGTCGGGCCGCCGGAAGGGTGGTGGCCCACTTCATTCACCGAACCACCAAAGGAAGCCACCATGTTCAACAAGGGACAACTCTCCGGCCTGATGAAGCAGGCCCAGGCCATGCAGGACAACCTCAAAAAGGCACAAGACGAACTCGCGACCGTAGAAGTCGAAGGCGAAGCTGGCGCCGGTCTTGTCAAAGTGCTGATGACTTGCAAGCACGATGTCAAGCGCATCACCATCGACCC
>JBBSRE010000226.1:0-5233 GCA_038243365.1 Burkholderiales bacterium
AAGGCCCACCCGGATGTGTTCAACGTGTTGCTGCAAGTGCTGGACGACGGACGTCTCACCGATGGTCAAGGCCGCACAGTAGACTTCAAAAACACCGTGATCGTGATGACCAGCAACATCGGCTCGCACCTGATCCAGGCCATGGTGGGCCAGGATGCTGAGGACATCAAGGATGCGGTCTGGGGGGAACTCAAGAACCATTTCCGACCCGAATTCCTGAACCGTATTGACGAGACCGTGGTGTTTCACTCCCTCGATGCGGCGCACATTGAATCGATTGCACGCATCCAGTTGCAGCTTCTGCAGGCGCGTTTGGCCAAAATGGAGCTGGAAATGCAGGTGTCCGAAACCGCGCTGGCCGAGCTGGCCAAGGTGGGGTTTGATCCGGTGTTTGGCGCGCGGCCGCTCAAGCGGGCGATTCAGCAGCGCATCGAGAACCCGCTCTCCAAGCTTTTGCTTGAAGGTCGGTTTCCGCCCAAGAGCACGATTGCGGTGGATGTGGACCCGGTACAGGCGCCGGGCGTGTTCCGTTTCAGTGGCGGCACCTCAGAAGACGCACCCGCCGCCGCTGCGGTGTAGATTGAATTGAAGTAAAGTGAAAATGATAGCTGCTGGCGCTTATTTGATAAGCGTTAGCGGCTAATCTGACTATAAAAATAGGGCCTGTTTTGGACGATGTGTTGACCCGTTTATTGGGTTTTGTATTGAAGGCGGTGCTGTTGGTGGCAGGCCTCGTGGTGTTTCTGAGCCTATTGACCGCTGCCATGCTGCTGGCGGCGCTTTGGGGCCTTCGCGCGCTGTGGGCGCGCATCACCGGCAGACCCATCACGCCGTGGGTGATGGGTGTGGACCCGCGCGCAGCGTGGCGCACCGCAGCGGGGCAGGGCTGGCGACGCGGCGCGTCGGGTCAAGGTTCGCAGCGCGGTGAGCCTGATACGCCAGTGCCGCCCCAGACGGGTGCGGCTGGCCCGTTGATGCGGCCTCTGCCCGGCACCGAGGAGGTAACCGATGTGAAGCCACGCCCCCCCAGCAGTGCCGGTGTGCCGCGGGACTGAACGCTGTCAGGGCATCTGTTCTTCTCTCCTGCTGCAAGCTCTCGTCGGTCTCGCGGCGTCCCTCCGCGCATTTGCCGCTTTATGACTTCCTGCGCCGGCCCTGGCAAACAAGCGGCCAAGGGTGCGCCACTATGATTCCCAAATGAATTCCACTGACCTGCGCGAACGTTTCGATGTCCAATTCGGCGCCAGCCGTGAGCAGGTGTCCGTACCCCTCGTGGTACGCCGCGAGCGCGTGTTGCGCATGCGCAAGCTGCTCGACGAGCATGGCGGCACGCTGGCGGCGGCGATTGAGGCTGATTTCGGCGTGCGCTCCAAGCGCCTGACGGAGGTGGCCGACATGTTTGTGCTGCACGCGCTGATCGCCCACACCCTCAAGCACCTGGCGCGCTGGAGCCGCCCGCAAAAGGTCCGCACACCGCTGTATCTGTTGCCAGCCAAGGCCCGCATTGAGCGCCAGCCGCTGGGTGTGGTGGGTGTGATCTCGCCCTGGAACTACCCGGTGCAGCTGGCGCTGGCGCCCGCTATCACCGCGCTCGCCGCCGGTAACCGCGTGATGATCAAGCCGAGCGAAATGACCCCGCACACCTCGGCGCAGTTGGCCCGCTTGCTGGCGCAGTTTTTCACGCCTGAAGAAGTCTGCGTGGTGCAGGGCGATGCAGCCGTGGCCAGCGCCTTCGCGGCGCTCCCGTTCGACCATCTGGTTTTCACCGGCTCCACCGCTGTGGGCCGCAAGGTCGCGCAGGCCGCTGCAGCCAACCTGACACCGACTACGTTGGAGCTGGGCGGTAAATCGCCGTGCATCGTCGACGCCGATTGCCGGCTGGAAGACGCGGCGCTCAAGATCGCCCACGGCAAGCTGCTCAACGCCGGCCAGACCTGCATTGCCCCGGACTACGTGCTGGTGCCGCGCGGCAGTGAAAGCGCGTTTGCCGATGCCTACAAGGCGGCAGTGGCCAAGCTGTTCCCGCGCATTGCCGGCAACGCCGACTACGCCTCCATCATCAGCCCGCGCCACCTGGCTCGGCTGCGCACCATGCTGCAGCAGGCGCAGACGCAAGGTGCTCAGGTGATGTCCATGGACCCGACTCCAGCCGCAAGCACAGCGCCCAAGGCAGCCACGCTTGATGGCGCCACCAATCGCCAGATGCCGCCCACGCTGGTGCTGGGCGCGACGTCCGAGATGCAGCTCATGCAGGAAGAAATATTCGGCCCCATCCTGCCGGTCATTTCCTATGACCGGCTGGATGACGCCATTGGCCTTATCAACTCGGGCCCGCGTCCGCTGGCGCTCTACTGGTTTGGCAACAACGACAGCGTGCGCGACGATGTGCTCGCGCGCACCGTGAGCGGCGGCGTCAGCGTGAACGACACCCTCATGCACATCGCGCACGACAACCTGCCGTTTGGCGGTGTGGGCGACAGTGGGTGGGGCGCGTACCATGGGGAACAAGGCTTTCTGCGCCTTTGCCACCAGAAGTCGGTACTGATCCAGTCTCGCTGGTCGCTCGGTTCGGTGCTTTATCCACCCTACGGCAAGCGGCTCGATAACGTGCTCAAGCTGTTGAAGCGTTTGATGTAGCTGCTGGAGCGCGAAGCGGTGCAGTGTGGCGCGCGCATGTCGTTTCTGCCTGCGCGCCTCGGCCTGCGGTGGCGTTCACAGGTGCTTGCACACCCCATCAAAGCTGTAACAAAGGTTTGCGGCGACAATGCCGGTCCTTTTCGTGCTCCTCGTTTTGTTTAATTTTTTGTGTTTGGTTGGTTTTAATGTCCAGTATTCAGGTTCGTCCCGCCACGCTTCGCGATGCCAAGGCCATCGCTCAGATCCATATCGTCTCTGCCCAGCAGGCATACGAGGGCATCGTGCCCGACGATCAACTCAAGACCTTGTCAGTTGAGAAGCGCCAGGCTTATTGGCGTGAAGCCATTGAGTTTTCCGAGCCGCAGGTGCAGGTGGCCGTCGAAGACGAAAAAGTGATCGGCTTTGTCGGTTACGACCGCTCACGCGATGAAAAATCGCGCCCCACCACGGGTGAAATCTGGGCCATCTACGCCGCTCCTACGCATTGGGACAAGGGCGTGGGCCTGGCGCTGTGGGATGCCGCACGCGATGGTCTGCAAGAAGAAGGTTGCACCAACGTGACTGCCTGGGTGCCGCTGCGCAACGAGCGCGCGATCCGTTTTCACGAACTGGCCGGATTCAAGCGCGAGATGACCACGGCCAAGACGGCTGTGGTCGGCAGCGTGAAGATCGAAGAAGTGCGCCTCAAACGCGCTCTGGCCGGTTGATCAATCAAAGCACGCCTTGATGACTTCCACAGCCGCCCCCTCCGCCGCACCGGCCGCTGCGCCTTCCGTTACCTGGGTCGCCAGTGGCGCCGAACGCACCGCCGCTTGGCACAGCGAGTCGGGCGCCGCCGCGCCGCGCCGCGTGGTGGAGGCGGACGACACTCTGAGCGCTGACAGCGCCTATCGCTTTGCCTGTGCCGGCACTGGAATGATGTGGCGGGGAGATTTCCAGAACGCGCGCCAGTTGCTGCAAGCACTGGCGCGCCGGGTGGACAACAAGCCGCCCAAGATGGCTGCCCGCGCCGCGGAAAAGGCCGCTGCGGCCGCGCCGGCCGACCGATTTCATCTGCACCGGCAGGCCCAATCGCAACGCGCTCGGTCACTCGGTACCTTGCTGATTGAGCTGCAGCCTGATTACTCCATCAAGCTGCGCCGCGCACCCGACTGGCGTGCGGCGATCACTGAAGCCTGGGGGCCGCCGACCGGTAAACCGCAGGTAGCGTCGCTGCGCGAATTGCTGGGCATCGTCGGCGCGCACGAGTGGCGCAAGACGGGAGTAGAGATTGCCGCTTTGGGCGAAACGGCAGACGGCCAGCCGATCCACCGCATCCACCCCCACTACGGCGTGTTCTCACCGGTGCGGGGCGAGTACCTGGACTTGGTAGCCCAGCAGCCGCTGCCGCAGGGTGCTGCGCTGGCTTTTGACATTGGGACCGGAACTGGCGTGCTGGCTGCGCTGCTGGTGCAGCGCGGCATGGCCAAAGTCGTGGCGACTGAAAACGCGCCACGTGCGCTGGCCTGCGCCAAGGAAAACATCACGCGCCTAGGCATTGGCAATAAGGTGCAACTGCTGGACGCGGACTTGTTCCCGCCCGGCCGCGCGCCACTCATCGTCTGCAACCCGCCGTGGGTTCCCGCACGCCCGAGTTCGACGCTTGAGCACGCTATTTACGACGAGGGCAGCGCCATGCTGCGCGGATTTCTGGCGGGCGTGGCCGAGCACTTGACGCCGGGCGGAGAAGCCTGGTTGTTGCTGTCCGACCTGGCGGAGCATCTCGGGCTGCGCACGCGCGAAGAGCTGCTGGGCTGGATGGAGGCGGCAGGCCTGCAGGTGCTGGGGCGCAGTGATGTGCGTCCTCAACACAGCAAAGCGCAGGACACCAGCGACGCGTTGCACGCGGCGCGCGCGGCGGAAGTCACCTCGCTGTGGCGGCTGGCCGCCATCGCCTAACAAGCTTCTGAATTGATAGCTGCCGGCGCTTGATGGGTAAGCGCTGGAGGCCATTTTGGCTATGAATTTTGCGTCTTCGGCCCGCCCGGCAACATCCATCTGGCCGGAGGCATCGGTCCCGCCTCTGGTGTTGCTTGCGCCCATGGAGGGCCTGCTTGATTTCGTGCTGCGCGATGTCTTGACGCGCGTGGGCGGCGTAGACCGCTGCGTGTCCGAATTCATCCGCGTGACCGGCACGCTCTTGCCGGACAAGGTGTTTTACCGCTACCTGCCCGAACTGCACAACGGCGGCCGCACGCTCGCCGGCATTCCGGTGCGCGCCCAGTTGCTGGGCTCAGACCCGGAAAGCATGGCCGACAACGCCGCGGCGCTGGCGGCGCTGGGGCCTGAAGGCCTCGAGTTGAATTTCGGCTGCCCGGCCAGAGTCGTGAACCGCCATGGCGGCGGCGCGGCGCTTCTACGCGAGCCCGAACGCATCGCACAGGTGGTGGCTGCCGTGCGACGCGCTACTCCGGCGGCGATGCCGGTGTCCTGCAAGATGCGATTGGGCTACGACGATCCCGCAGTGGCGGTCGCTTGCGCGCAGGCCATGGCCGATGCCGGTGCCTGCGAGATCGTGGTGCATGCACGCACCAAGCAGGACGGCTACCGCCCGCCC
>JBBSRE010000227.1:0-5226 GCA_038243365.1 Burkholderiales bacterium
TATTTTTCGCACTCAAGAACAACGGGCTTAGGCCCGTTTTTTGCGCCCCTGTTCAGCCGCGTCAGCGCGCTTCGCGATGCCTCGTTTGCGAGCGGCCAATGTGGCGTATTGACGCTACACAATGATCTGCAAAACAATCTTTTGACCTTCATTTTCGCGCTGCAATGATGCGAATGATTCTCATTAGATAGAATACGGACTCAGCCAGCGACCCGTTTTCTCCTCGCGCCACCCTTTGCGGTGGCGCTGGATTTTCACTCCACGCCAGCCAACCGTTCCAAGGGATGTCGCCATCCCAAGCCGCGCGCTGCGTGGCAACTGCCGCTGGTCGTGATGCCTGTCTCCATGGCCTGCAGTTTTTGAGCTTTTTCAGGCTATAGCGCTTATATATCAAGCGTTACTAGCTATTTAATACATAGCAAAACCGTTGCCACACATGGAGGAAATTGAATGTGCATTGGACATCAGCCGGCAGCTTTGGCAGCCATGGCTTGCCCGCGCGGGCGCACAGTGCGCCCGGCTCACCCAGCGCCAAGCATGCGCCACCTGATGGCGTGCGATCCGGGCCCTCGCCCATGAGAACGAGACAAGCTGATGGGCGTTATCGCCTCATGATCGCCTCCCGCATGCTGGCTGCGGCGGTGGGCGGCTATGCGCTGGCCGCTGCATGGACAGCCGCGCTCTCCCTCAGTCTCGCGGTGGTCATGCCCCGGGTGGAAGCCGTCCTGATTGCCACCATGCTGGCTTGGCTGGTCTACGTGGCAGCCGCAGGCTGGGCTTTTTACGCGCGCAGTGCTTGGGGTGCGTGGGGCGGCACGCTGTTGCCGGCGCTGCTGCTCGGCGCCTGCACGCTCGGTCCACGTTGGCTGGCGGCGCAGTGATGGCCTCCAGCGCTACCCCGCCGGCTGCCCGTGCCGCCCCGCCCGAGGTACTTGAAAAACCTCCAAGCCGCGAGAGCTTTCGCCAGGCCATGTCGTGGTTGCATAACTGGGCTGGACTGGTGCTGGGGTGGCTGATGTTCGCCATTTTTCTGACGGGCACGCTGACGTTTTTTCGCGCTGAATTCAACCTGTGGATGCGCCCCGAACTGCATGGCATGCCCGCCACTGGCCCGGCGGCCGCAGACCTCGCGCTGGCGGCACTGCATCGCACAGCACCTAACGTTACGCAGTGGATCATGCGCTTGCCCGACGCGCGCGAGCCCACCGTCCATGTGCTGTGGCGCGACGCCCGCCAGAGCCGGTTTCAAACCCTGCGCGTGCATCCTGAGACCGGTGACGTGGTGAACACACGCGACACCATGGGCGGCGATTTTTTCTACCGCTTTCACTACGAACTGCGCACCGCGCAGCAAGGCCGCTGGGCCACGCAAGGCCAGTGGATTGTGGGCGCGGCCACCTTGCTGATGTTGATAGCGCTGGTGACGGGCATCGTTACGCACAGGCGCATCTTCAAAGACTTTTTCACCTTCCGGTCCGGCAAGGGCAGGCAACGCGCCTGGCTCGATGCGCACAACATCACCGGGGTGCTGGTGCTGCCCTTCTATCTGATGATCACGTTCAGCGGGCTGATGATGATGCACTCGCTCTATATGCCCTCGGGCATTGCCGCGGCTTACCGCACTGACAGCGGCGTGGACTCGTCCACCTACTTTGCCGAGCTGCAGGGCGAAACGAAGGAGAGTCGCGCGCCACGGGGTGCGGCACCAAGCGCCGAGCCGCTGCCTGCCGTTGCCCTTCGACCTTTGCTGGATGCCGCCATCCTTCAATGGGGCGGTGGCCGCGCGGGTGTGCTGCGCGGCAAGCGGGACGCTCAAGGCCAGTTTGTGGTGGAGGTCACGCGTCATGAGGCAGACCGACTGCAATACCGCCCTGCGCGTGTTCTCTTCGATGGCACGACGGGACAGCGGCTGCGTGAGCTCGACCCGCACAGCCTCGCGATCACCACCTACGGGGTGCTGCAGGGCCTGCACATGGCCCGTTTCGCAGGGCCTGGTTTGCGCTGGGCTCTGTTTGGTTTTGGCCTGCTTGGCAGCCTGATGATTGCCACTGGAATGGTGCTGTGGACCGTGAAGCGAAGCGCCAGAGCGGGGGCTCGCCAGGTTTCGAATCGCGAAAGCGTTGTGCCCCCCAACGGCGGGAAAAATGGCCTTGCGGATGCTGCGCGAGAAACTTCCACCCGCGCCTCCTTTGACGGCTCATTTGGAGAGCGACTGGTCGCCGCACTCAACATGGCCACGCTTGCCGGGCTGCCACTGGCCTGTGGGGTCTACCTGCTCGCCAACCGGCTTTTGCCACTCAGTGCCAGCGGGCGCGCCGATGCCGAACTGATCTGTTTTTTCGGCGCATGGGGCATCGCTTTGCTCGGGTCCTTAGTCAGCAAGCTGGTTCACAACCATCGCTGGGCTTGGTGCGCGACGCTGTCGTTGGCCGGTTCGGTGTGGCTGGCGCTGCCGGTAGTCAACGCGCTGACGACCGATACCCACTTGGGCATCACCCTGCCCGCCGGTGAATGGATCTGGGCCATCATGGATATCTCGTTCTTCGCCACCGGAGTATTGCTGTGCTGGCTGGGCTGGCGACTGCGTCCTGAAGCTGTGGCCAGACGCCAGCCTTCGGCCCCGGAGCTGCAGCGCACGAAGCATGTCGCTGTCGCAACCTTCCCACTTTCCTCGCCTACAACGCGTGCTTTGAACCCGCCACCGGAACCGCACAGCGGCCTGCTGGCGCCGCTCAACGCAAACCCAGGAGCCTGATCACATGGCCGCTTTTTTCTGGTGCGTCGCTGGGTGGACCGCGCTGGCATTGTCGATGGACCGCCACTACGGCGATGCCTTCACCCCACTGGGCAACGCGTCGCGCTGGCGATATTCCAGCGTGCGTTGGCTGGCTCAGACCGTACAACGGCCCGCGGTTTTGCGCGCCACGGGGTGGGCGTTGTTGGTGCTCTCACTGTGCTCAGCCGCAACAGCACCCGGCGCGGCACAGATGTCGATGCGCGTTGTGCACTGGGCAGTGTGTTTGTCGATATCCGCTCTAGCGGTGTCTGCTCTTTTCACCTGGCAACCCCGGTGCGCCGGAGCCGCAGCGGCGCTTGCCGTAGCAGCGGCTCTTTGCACAACGGCGCTCGGAGGTTGATGGCTGGAGCGCCCAACGTTCATCCACCGCCCAGCGCGCCATGCGGCCCGTCCTTCTGCCCTTGCCTACCCGCCTCACCCCTTCAGAACTCCCAGTCATATCCACTCGTTCACGCCGCCCCCAGCAAGCTCCGCAGCCCTTGAGTGCAGCCGCCAGCCAGGTCCACGATGTTTCTTTGCTTTTGTTCACTTCAAGGAAAACCATGCGCTCCCCTCGCTCTTCGGCCCTCACTCCCCTGGCTGCTGCTTTGTTCGTCGCTTTCAGTCACGCATCGTTCGCGCAGGGAGCTGAGGAACGGCCCGCCGCCGCCACGCTGGCCGAGGTCACGGTAACGTCCACCAGTGCCGATGACGGATATTCGCCGGCAGCAACCAGCACCGCCACCAAAGGCAGCGCACCGCTGCGCGACGTGCCGCAAGCTGTCAACGTCGTGCCGCTTCAACTGTTGCGCGATCAAGGTGCTCGATCTATGGAAGACGCACTGCGCAACGTACCAGGATTGGCCATGAGCCATGGCGACGGCCAGCGTGACCAAGTGGTGATTCGCGGCTTCAGCGCCATTGCCGACCAGTTCGTGGACGGCGTGCGCGATGACGCCCTGTATTTCCGTGACCTGGCAGACATTGAGCGCATCGAAGTGCTCAAGGGCCCGGCGGCGGTGTTGTACGGGCGCGGCTCATCCGGTGGTTTGATCAATCGCATCACCAAAAAGCCCAAATTTGGCGAAACCTCTGGCGAAGCCACACTGGGCCTGGGCAGCCATGACTACCGACGCACCACCGCCGATGTGAATGTGGGCATCAACGATGCCGCCGCCTTCCGCTTGAACGTCGCCGGCGAAGACTCTGGCAGTTACCGCGATCAGCAGTTTCTCAAGCGCCACAACTTTGCGCCTTCAATGTCTTTCAAACTTGCGCCGCAGACCAACCTGCTGCTGCAGTACACCAACGCACGCGACAAACGCGTCACTGATTTCGGCATCCCCGCGCTCAACGGCCGGCCGGTCAATGTGCCGGCTGGCACTTACTACGGCTCGCGAGATGCTGCACAGGATGACACCACCACCAGCGCGATGCAGTCGTTCACCACCACCTTGAACCACCGCTGGAACGATGACTGGTCGGTGCGCAATGTCACGCGGCTGTACGGCTTTTCGCTGGATCGCTACAACACCTTGACCGGTGGCTCGACCGACCCGGTCAACCTGACCGTGGGCCGCACGCGCTCGTTCATCCTGCGCGATGAACAGGGCGCGTTCAATCAGACCGATGTGACGTGGCGCAACCAGCTCGGAGGATTGCACCAGGAATGGTTGATGGGCATGGAGCTGGGCCAGCAGCAAAAACGGGTGGAATCGGTATCAGGAGGCGCTGATCGCGTCTCCATCTTCAGCCCTGCAGGAGTACCGGCACCGACAATCCCAGCAGCCAACTACGCCGCATCCATTCCTAGCGACACCACACAAGACACGGCGGCGCTGTACTGGCAAGACCAAATCACGCTGGCGCCGCATTGGAAGGCCCTGGTAGGCGCGCGCTACGACGTGTTCAAGCAGCAGACCGACTTTGACCGCACGCTCTCAAGGCTGTCGCGCACCGACAAAAAGTTCAGCCCGCGCGTCGGGCTGGTGTGGCAACCCAATGAGACCGTTTCTTATTACGTCTCCTATAGCAAATCGTTTCAGCCATCCGCAGAAACGTTTGCCCTGTCTGCCAGCAACGAAGGCTCCAAGCCCGAAATCACGCAAAACAAAGAAATCGGTGTCAAGCTTGATTTGCTGGACGGCCGCTTGAACGTCACCGCAGCACTGTTCAGCCTGGAGCGCACCAACATCAAGAACACAGACCCCGCCAACCCGTCGCGCCAGATCAACGTGGGCACACAGCGCACCAATGGTTTCGAGCTCACCACCAACGGCCGCCTGCCCGGCCGTTGGGACGTGAGCGCCGGCTATGCATGGCTGGATGGCCGCATGACCCGGTCGTTGGCCAGCACTGGATCGCGGCAATTGCCGACGGTTAACGTGCCGGCACAGGGCCAAGTAGCGGCGCTCACGCCCCGCAATTCAGGCTTCCTGTGGGCGATGAAA
>JBBSRE010000228.1:0-5215 GCA_038243365.1 Burkholderiales bacterium
GTGCTGCGCGCGTTGCGCCGATATTGGCGGTCGTTGCCTGCAAGCCGCGCTCCGCTGCCTGGATGTCGGGGCGGTTTAGCAGCTTGCTGGATGGCAGCGGGTTGGGTACCTCTGCCAAGGCTGCGGCGCCGGGCATCGCGCCGCCCAGCGGGGGTGGCAACAGTGCCGCGGGAAGCGGCCCGCCCACCAGCAATTGCAGCGCGTTGCGATCGCGTTCCACTTGGCTGGCGTAGGCGGCGACTTCGCCACGGGCGCTGTCGACCGT
This sequence comes from Burkholderiales bacterium, assembly GCA_038243365.1. Classification (GTDB taxonomy): domain Bacteria; phylum Pseudomonadota; class Gammaproteobacteria; order Burkholderiales; family Burkholderiaceae_C; genus Simplicispira. Next base: position 266 of record JBBSRE010000228.1, read on the forward strand.
GGTCTGGTTCTGCGCCAGCACCAAGCCTGACGTGGCGCCCAGTTCGTAAATGCGCTGGGTGATGGCGAAGGCCTTGCGGCGCGCTTCCAGTGTGTTCTGCGCCAGCTCCAGGCGGGCCTCGTCGGCCGACAGCGTGAGCCAGGCGGTGGCCACATCGGCCACCAGCGTGATTTGCAGGTTGCGCTGGTTCTCTTGCACCTGCAGAAACTGCTGCAACGCTGCCTCATTGAGATTGCGCACGCGCCCCCACAGGTCCAGCTCGTAACTTGCGAAACCCAATTGGGCGGTGAACTGGCGGGTGGTCTGGTCGCGGCCTGCAGCTGTCAGATCCTGTGCAGCGCGGGCACGGCTGCCCTGTGCGGACGCGGCCACCGTGGGCAACAGATCGGACTGCTGCACGCCATATTGGGCGCGGGCTCGCTCGATGTTGGCAAGGGCGATACGCAAATCCCGGTTGTGGGTCAGCGCCAGGGCAAGGACCTCCCGCAGCGCTGGGGTTTGCACCCACGTGAGGGCGTTGGCCTGCGCCATGCTGAGGTCGTTTGCCTCAGCGACGGGGGTAGGCACTTCGGCGCCCACGGTCGCGGGGACGGGCATAACCGGCGTGATGTGCGCCGGCGCCAGGTTCATGCAGCCCACCACCGAAAGACTCGCCGCGACCAGCGTTATGGCCGTGGTGGCACGCTGAAATGGAGGGTGTGCAAAAGGCCCGAACTTCACGGCAGCACCTCTGCAGTTGTCGCGGTGTCTGCCGGCTGCAGTGCCTCGCCGCCGCGCGAACGGCTGGCAAACCAAGAGCGCACAAGCACAAAAAACACCGGCACAAAAAAGATGCCTAGCGTGGTGGAAAAAATTACGCCACCCAGCACTGCGGTGCCAATGGCTTGACGACCCGCAGCACCAGCGCCGCTGCCCAGCGCAAGAGGCAGCACGCCAAAGCCGAAGGCCATGGAGGTCATCAAGATGGGCCTTAGGCGCAGCCGCACTGCCTGCACTGTGGCGTCGTAGGCGCTGCGGCCAGCTTCCTGCAGTTGCGTGGCGAACTCGACGATCAGGATCGCGTTTTTGGACGCCAGCCCCACGGTGGTGAGCAGCCCCACCTGAAAGTACACGTCGTTGGAAAGCCCGCGCAGCCCCGTGAACGCCAGTGCGCCCACCACGCCCAGCGGCACCGCCAGGATGACGGCAAGCGGCACGGTCCAGCTCTCGTACAGCGCAGCCAGACACAGGAATACAAACAACACCGAGACGGCATAAAGCAGTGGCGCTTGCGCACCGGACAAACGCTCTTGCAACGACGCACCAGTCCATTCGTAGCCTATGCCTTGCGGCAGTTGCTTGAGCAGGGCTTCCACCGCATCCATGGCCGCACCCGAACTCACGCCAGCGGCGGCGTCACCCACAAACTCATAGCTGGGGCTCCCGTTGTAGCGCTGCAACTGCGGCGCGCCGTAGGTCCAATGGGTGGACGAGAACGCGCTGAACGGCACCATCTCCCCCTTGTCGTTGCGCACCGTCCACTGGCCGATGTCCTGCGGCAGCATGCGGTAGGGCGCGTCGCCCTGCACGTAGACGCGCTTGACGCGGCCATCGTTCAAAAAGTCGTTCACATAGGTGCCGCCCATGGCGCTGGAGAGCGTGCTGTTGATGCTGGCGGTGCCCACGCCCAGGGCGGCGGCCTTGCGGTCGTCGATGGTCACGCCCAGCTCGGAGGTGTCTTCCAGGTTGGTGCTGCGCATGCTGCGGATCAGCGGATGGCCCTTGGCGAGCTCCAGCACCTGATCGCGCGCGCTCAGCAGCGCGTCATGGCCCAGGCCGTTCAGGTCCTTCAACTGAAAGTTGAAGCCCGCGTCAGAGCCCAGGCCACGCACGGCTGGCGGCACGGTGACAAAGATGCGCGCGTCGCGCAAGTTGGCGAGGTCACGCGTGGCCTTGCGCGCAATGGCGTCGGCGCCCTGCTCGGGCAGGGGGCGTTCACTCCAGTCCTTGAGGCGCAGGAAGCCGCGCGCAGACGCCTGGTCGCCGCTCAGGCCCGTGATCGAGTTGAAACTGATGACATCCGGCTGATTGGCAAAGTATTCCTGCACTTCCTTCATCACGATCTGCAGCCGCGCATCGGTGCCGCCCGGCGGCAGGCTGATCGATATGCGCATATAGCCCTGGTCTTCCACCGGCAGAAAGGACGTGGGTAGTTTGGTAAACAGAAACGCGGTGCCCGCGCAGATCAGCAGAAACACCAACAACATGCGTTTGCTGCCGCGCAGCAAACGGCCCACTGTGCCTTGATAGCGTGTGGCATTGCGGTCGAACTGGCGGTTGAACCAGATAAAGAACCGGTCTGAGATGCCGAACAATCCACGGCGCGGTGTGACGTGTCCGTGGTGGCTGCTCTTGGATACTGGCTTGAGCAGGCTGGCACAGAGTGCCGGCGTCAATGACAACGCCACAAACACCGACAAGGCCATGGCCGAGACGATGGTGATGGAAAACTGCCGGTAGATAACGCCAGTCGAACCGCCGAAAAACGCCATCGGGATGAACACGGCAGACAGCGTGAGCGCGATGCCGATCAGCGCCGGTGTGATCTCGGCCATCGACTTGCTTGTCGCCTCCTTGGGCGACAAGCCCTCCTCGGACATGACCCGCTCAACGTTCTCCACCACCACGATCGCATCGTCCACCAACAGGCCAATGGCCAGCACCAGCGCGAACATGGTCAGCGTGTTGATGGAGTACCCGGCAATCGACAGCACACCCATGGTGCCCAGCAACACCACCGGCACCGCGATGGCCGGAATCAGGGTGGCCCTGATGTTTTGCAGGAACAGAAACATCACCAGCACCACCAGCAGGATGGCTTCGCCGAGGGCATAGACGACTTCCTTGATCGAAGCGCGCACAAAGGGCGTCGAATCGGAACTGATAAACGATGTCAGCCCATTGGGGAAGAATGGCTGCATTTCCGCCAGCTTGGCGTTTACCGCATCGGCCACGGCGGTGGCGTTGGCGCCATCGGCCATCACAATGCCCATGCCCGCGCCGGGCTTGCCGTTCAAGCGCGAGGTGATGGCCAGGTTGTCGGCACCCAGTTCCACTCGGGCCACATCTTTCAGCAGTACAGCCGAGCCATCGGGCGCCACTTTAAGCAGGATGCTCTGAAATTCTTCCACCGTCTTGAGCTTGGTGCGCGCGGTGATGGTGGCGTTCAGCTGCTGGTTCGGCGTGGCGGGCAGGGCGCCCAGCTGGCCGGCGGAAATCTGCGCGTTCTGTGCGTTCAGCGCCGCGATGATGTCGGACGGCATCAGGGCAAACTTCTGCAGCAGGGCCGGGTTCATCCAGATGCGCATGGCGTAGCTGGTGCCAAAAACGCGCACGTCGCCCACGCCATCCACGCGGCCGATCACGTCCACCAGGTTGCTGGAGAGGTAGTCGCCCACGTCGACCTGGCTCACGTTCGGGTCGGGCGAGGTGAAGCTGTACGTGGTGAGGTAGTCGCCCCCGCCCTTGTTGACAAACACGCCGCGGCTTTTGACGGCCTCAGGCAGGCGGTTGACTGCGGACTGCAGCTTGTTCTGCACCTGTACCTGCGCCACGTCGATGTTGGTGCCCGGGTTGAAGGTAAGTGTGGTGCGTGAACTGCCCGAGGCGTCGCTGGTGGAGCCCATGTAGAGCAGGTTGTCGATGCCTTTGAGCTGCTGCTCAATCACCTGCGTGACCGAGTTTTCGACCGTTTCAGCCGACGCGCCGGTGTAGGTGGCGCCAATCGTGACGCGCGGCGGCGCTATGTCAGGGTATTGCTCCAGCGGCAGTGTGAGGATGGACAGGCCACCCGCCAGCATGATGACGATGGCCAGTACCCACGCGAAGATGGGCCGGTTGATGAAAAACGGGGCCATGGCGGAACGGCCTGTTCAGCGCTTGGCGGCAGGGCCGGCAGGAGCTGAGGGCGGTGCCTTTTGGCCTGCTTCCGCGTCCGCGTGCAATGCCGGAGCAGAGCCTGTCGTCTTCGCTGCTACCGGCTGCGGGTCCACTACGTCGCCCGGCTTGATGCGCTGGAAACCATCGACCACCACGACATCTCCCGCTTGCAAACCGCCGCTAACCAGCCAGCGGCTTCCCACTGCGCGCTCCACCTCAATCGGGCGGCGCATGGCTTTGTTGTCCGCGCCCACCACCAACACGCTGGCCTTGCCCGCCAAGTCGCGCGTGACGGCCTGTTGCGGGACAAGCAATGCATCATTGGACACGCCGGTAGGCAGCTGCGTCTGCACAAACATGCCGGGCATCAGCACGCCCTCCGGGTTGGGCACCACAGCGCGCAAGGTCACCGCGCCGGTGCTGGGGTTCACCTGCACGCCGGAGAACTGCAACCGGCCTGCGTGCGCATAGGTGCTGCCGTCTTCCAGTGAGATGCTGATGCGCACAGCGGTTTCACCCAAGCGCTCGAATCGGCCCGCCGCCAGGTCGCGCTTGAGCTGCAGCAGCTCGCTGCTCGACTGCGTGATGTCCACGTACATCGGGTCGAGCTGCGAGATGGTGGTGAGCACGCCGGTCTGGTTGGCGGTGACCAGTCCACCCGCGTTGACGCTGGAGAGCCCGGTGCGCCCGGCAATCGGCGAGACGATGCGTGTGTAATTGAGATTGATGCGTGCGGTGGCCAGCGCGGCCTGCGCCACTGCCACGTCGGACGCTGTCTGCTGCGCCACGGCTTGGCTCTCTTCGGCGGCCTGTTTGCTAATCGCGTCGATGCGGACCAGTTCGGCATTGCGCTTGGCGTTCACTTCTGCGGTGCGCGCCTGAGCCTGTGTCTTGGCGAGAACTGCCTTGGCGGAGGCTTCGGCAGCTTGATAGGACAAAGCGTCGATCTGATACAGCGGCTGGCCGGCCTTCACCAGCGCGCCTTCGGTGAACAAACGCTTCTGCACGATGCCGCTGATCTGCGGCCGGATA
>JBBSRE010000229.1:0-5209 GCA_038243365.1 Burkholderiales bacterium
CATCTTGCTGTCCATTTCCTTGACGCCGCGCCAGGACATGCAGAAGTGGCTGGCCTCCATCACGATCGCCAGTCCATCGGGCTGGGTTTTTTCCATGATGAGGTCGGCCAGCTGCACCACGGCTTCTTCCTGGATCTGCGGGCGGCCCATGACCCAGTCGACCAGGCGCGCGTACTTGGAAAGCCCAATCACATTGGTGTGCTCGTTGGGCATGATGCCGACCCAGATCTTGCCGATGACGGGGCACAGGTGGTGGCTGCAGGCACTGCGCACGGTGAGCGGGCCAACGATCATCAGTTCGTTGAGGTGCTCGGCGTTAGGGAACTCGGTGATGGGCGGCTGGGGCAAGTAGCGGCCGCGAAACACTTCGGTGAGGTACATCTTGGCCACCCGGCGCGCCGTGGCGTGCGTGTTGTGGTCGCCGGCAGTGTCGATCACCATGCTGTCGAGTACGCCCTGCATCTTGGCTTCGACTTCATCGAGCAGGTGTTCCAGCTCACCGGGCTGCAAAAACTCGGCAATGTTGTCGTTGGCATTGAAACGCTTGCGCGCCGCAACCAGACGCTCGCGGATCTTGACGGAGACCGGGAGGCCTTCATCTTCAAGGGCGGGCGGCGTCAATTCGGTGGAAGGAGGGGCGGACATGAGCAAATATTAACAGCGCCAGCTTCACTGCGTTCTTTAAGGGTTTTCGGCCTGCAGCGCTTGCTCATCAAGCGCAATACGCTACACATTTCGTAGCGGATAAGCACCGCTGACGCACGGCGCACTGCGGGCCCTAGCTTGCGTTCGCAAGCCTCAATACGCTTTGCCGCTCACCCAGAGCGCCGCCCGCACCACCCAGAATGCGAGCCGATCCAGCACCCGGGCCTTCCAGGGTCGCGCCGCGTATTCCTCAGCATGGATGACGTGGCCTGCGTGCTCCATGGCATCGACCAGCCGCTCGCGCAAATCATGCGCAAAACCTGCATCGGCCACGGCCACATTGGCCTCTCGCGCCAGCAGCAAACTCAGCGGATCGAGGTTGGACGAACCCACCGTCGCCCACGGATTGGGGCCATCCGCGTCGATCACAGCGACTTTGGCATGCAGGAAGCTGGGCGCGTATTCATGAATTTCCACCCCCGCTTTGAGCAAGGCACCGTACACCGGCCGCGCAGCGTGGTACTGCAAAAAATACTCGTAGCGACCTTGCAGCAACAGCCGCACCCGCACCCGCACGCCGCGCCGCGCGGCCATGCGCAGGGCGCGGCGCAGTCGCCGCCCCGGCACGAAATAGGCGTTGGCGATGATGATGTCGTGTCGCGCCTGGGCAATGGCACGCAGGTAAGCCTTCTCGATACCGCTGCGGTGGCGCACGTTGTCACGCAGCAGCAAGGCCGCGCGCACGCCGCGGCTCCGCGCAGATGTCTGGTGCGTGGTGCCAGGTGCGTCGACGTCCTCCTCACTATGCGGTTTCGCCACGGCTTTGCTATTCGGCCCGAATTTACCTTGGCCGCGTGTCCGGCGTTGCGCAGCACGCAGTGCGTCGCTCGCCTCACGCAGGTGGCGTGACCGCGCCGCACTGGCCGCCTGCATGCGCCACCACACGGTGCGCATGGTGGCATCGGCCTGCGCAGCGATCGGGCCCACTACGCGCACCGCAAAGTCGAAGCGGGGCGCTGTCAATGGACCGTGATTGGGGTCGCGCAAATCGTCGAGCAGGTTGATGCCGCCGCAAAAAAGCAGGGCCTCATCCACCACGCACAGCTTGCGATGCAATCGCCGCCAGCGTTGCGGCATCAACAGCCCCAGCGTACCGAGCGGGGCAAAGACCTCGTAATGAACGCCTGCGGCGCTCATGCGCTGCAGCCATTCAGTCGGCAGGCCACCCGTGCCGAAGCCGTCCGCCAACAATTGCACCTCCACGCCGCGCAAGGCCGCGCGTTCCAATGCCTCGCCAACCGACGCGCCGCTGTCGCTGAAATCGCAGATGTAGGTTTCGAATCGAATACTGCGCTGCGCAGCGTCCATCGCCGTTATCAGCGCAGGGAAAAGCTCTTGAGCGCCCTGCAGCAATTCCACGGTGTGACCGGGAAGAAAATCTACCGGACGTACCACGGCGTGAAACAGGAACAGGGGCAGGAATGCAGAAAAGCCTCGAGATGGAAGGAGAGTCTGTCGATGGGCTGCATCGATTCAGCGAGTGCTAGGACTGCGCGGTCGTGCCTGCCCAAGCAGAGCGTCAGAATGCAGCCGAACGGGTGTTTTCGCCTAAGACAAAATGGCATGGTGCATTGTCGCGTAACGGGCAATCGCGGTTGGCACGCGAAACACAGGCAGTGAGCCTTCCTACAATCTGCCGCCCCACTGCCCAACCCGCCTCCATTTACCGTCTGCCAAACTTCCCAAGCATGGCCACCGCCCCGCAAGACGCTCCTCGCGACTCCTTAGCCTTGGTGGTTGACGGCAATGCCATGTCGCGCAGCGTTCTGGCATCGCAGCTGCGGTCTTACGGAATCACCCGGGTGGTGCAATGCAATCGCATCCGCGATGCACGCGCCCGGCTGGAACACATGGTGTTCGACTACGTGCTGTGTGAACAGTCGTTTGGCGATGCGGACAACTCCGGCCAGACCTTGCTGGACGATCTGCGCCGCGCCAAGTTGCTGCCGTTCTCCACGGTATTCTTCATGGTGACGGGCGAGGCGTCGTATGCGAGCGTGGCCGAAGCGGCGGAATCGGCGCTCGACGGGTACTTGCTCAAGCCGTTTACGCCGGCAGTACTGTATGAGCGTTTGCGATTGGCGCGCAAGCGCAAAGGCCATCTGCTGCCGATCTTCGAAGCCATCGATGCAGATGATTTCGAAACCGCTGCCCGCCTGTGCACCGAGCGATTTGAATCACGCGCGCCCTATTGGCTGTATGCCGCACGCATCGGCACCGAACTCCTGTTGCGCCTAGGGCAGCACGAAGCAGCTCAGCGCATGTGCGAAGCCGTCATGGCAGCACGCGCGCTCCCGTGGGCCAAGCTGGGCTTGGCGCGTGCCCAGATTGAAGCTGGCCAGCACGCACGCGCGGTCAGTACGCTTCAAGACCTGCTTCAGGAAGACGAGGGCTACGCGGACGCCTACGACGTATTGGGCCGGGCGCAGGTGGAGCAAGGCCAGTTTGATGCCGCTCTGGAAACCTACCGCATGGCGGTGACGTTGACACCTGATTCGCTGGTGCGGGTGCAAAAGCTGGGAATGATGTCGTACTACCTGGGCGACCGCGAGGGAGCACACGCCACTCTTGGTCGGGCGGTTCAGTTGGGGTTGGATTCAAAGTTATTCGATTATCAAAGCCTGCTGCTGTACGCCTTCAGCTGCTTCTCAGCAAACGACACGAAGGGGATCGACCGTTGCCTGGCAGATCTCGCACGCGTGATCGAGCGCGAGCCCGAGAACCAGCGTTTGCAGCGCTTTCAACGGGTTACCCGCACGCTTCAGGCGATTGCCAAGCGCCAGTTCTCCGATGCAGTCGACGAAGTTCGCAGCATGGCCCATGAGATCCGCGAACCCCGTTTCGACTTTGAGTCCGCTTGCAACCTTGCCGGCCTGATCGCGACCTTGGCCACCACCTCCATCGCGCTGGACGAAGCCGAGGCCTGGATCAAGGCCTTGGGCATGCGTTACGCCCACACACGCGGTCTGGCCCAACTGCTGGCCAGTGCCTGCGGCGGCCACGAGGCATTTGCTGAAGCCCTGCGCGCCTGCCTGCCAACGATCAACCGCATCGCTGAGCAAGCGGTGGCGCAGAGCCTAAGCGGCGATGCCAGCGCTGCGGTGCAACTGCTGCTGGATCAGGCTGATTTAACGCTCAACACCAAACTGCTCGATCTGGCGCAGCAGGTGCTGATGCGGCACAGGGAACGCATCCTGACTGCCGAGGATTTTCAGGCCAGCATCGACGCTTTGCGCCCGCGCTGCGCCAGCAGTCCACCACGCGCCCAGTTGGGCAGCGACACTGAGCGTGCACCGGGCGGCCTGAATTTGCGAACCCGCACTGTGGCATAGGAGCCTCCTCTCTGCACGACTCTTGCACCCCTCCTGGACCACGTCTGGACGACAGCGTCTGTCGGACCAGGAGGCTGCAAGCGGTCTTGTGATTGGCGATGCGACCGTTCCGCACTCAGCGCTTCACGCCAAGCTTCAGCAACGACGGACGCCTAAACTACTTGAGTGCGGGCGGCCCCGACGCCCGTTCCCGTTCCCGTTCCCCTTCTCGTTCCCGCTCCGCCAACATCTTGCACATCTGCGCATTGGTCTTGGAAAAACACGCTGCCTGCGCCTCGTGCCACGGCAGCCACCGGGCCGCCACGTGCTCGCGCGCACTGAGCTGCACCGGAGTACCCGCCGGCACGCACAGCCCAAAGACGCGTTCGCGGTTGCGCACTACACCTGGCGCATAACGATGGCGCCAGCGCGGCCAGATGTCATAGGTGTTCTCATGCTCCCAGTCGGTCAGCGTGTGGCCAGCCGCCAGCGCATCGATGCCGGTTTCTTCCCACACCTCACGCGCGGCGGCGTCGCGAAACGGCTCGTCTGCAAAATCTTTGGACCCGGTGACCGACTGCCAGTGGTCGGTCCAATCGGCACGCGAGAGAAGCAGCACGTCGAGCACTGGCGTGTGAATCACGACCAGTACGGATTCGGGAATTTTAAAAGTCTGCATGCACAGTCCCGTGGCTTCAGCGCTGGCAAGACGAATCGGAAACGGCGCCCAGAGGCGCCGTTTCTTGGTTCGCAGCAAGCCGGGCGCAGAACTCAGGCAGGCTTGACTGCATCCAGGTTGCGCAGACGAATGTGCAGCTCCCGCAGCTGCTTTTCGTCCACGGGCGAAGGTGCCTGCGTCAGCAGGCACTGCGCGCGCTGCGTCTTCGGAAAGGCAATCACATCGCGGATCGACTCGGCGCCCGTCATCATGGTGACGATGCGGTCCAGGCCAAAGGCCAAGCCCCCGTGCGGCGGCGCGCCGTACTGCAGTGCGTCGAGCAGGAAACCGAATTTTTCCTGCGCTTCTTCGGGTGTGATCTTGAGCGCATCAAACACTTTTTGCTGGACGTCGGCGCGGTGGATACGCACCGAGCCGCCGCCCATTTCCCAGCCATTCAGCACCATGTCGGAGCCCTTGGAGAGGCACTTCTCGGGGGCGGTGACCATGTAGTCTTCATGCCCGTCCTTGGGCG
>JBBSRE010000230.1:0-5140 GCA_038243365.1 Burkholderiales bacterium
CGACCGCAACGGCGCCCGCAAGGTAGACGGCCTCAATGTGCCATGCGCCTGCCACGGCCCCCAGCACCGGGCCGGTGATGCCCAGGGCAATGTCGAGAAACGCCACATAAGCCCCCATGGCCAAGCCCCGACTTTGTGGAGGCGCCCGGCGCACGGCTTCCACGCCAAATCCCGGAAAGGCCAGCGAGTAACCGAATCCCGTCAGCGCAGCGCCGGCGTAGGCAACGGTAGGGCTCTGGGCGCCCCAGATCAGCAACTGCCCAACGGCTTCGATCAGCACACAAACCAGCGCCACGCTGGCGCCGCCGAGCTTGTCGGACAAGTGGCCGAAAAAGATGCGCGCGGCAATGAACGCCAGGCCGAAGGCGGTGAATGCCAGTGAGGCGTTGCCCCAGTCTCGGGAAGCGAACAACAGGGCAATGAACGCCGTGATGACCCCAAAGCCCACGCTGCACAAGGCCAGCCCCAAGCCCGGGTGCCACACCATCCCCAGCACCTTGTAGAAAGGCGTGCGGCGGACAGCCGTCGGGGCAGTCGCCCGAACGTTGGCAATCAGTGCCAATGCCAACAGGGGAAGAACGACGGCAGCCACTGAAATGCCGGCGAAGCCATATCCACCTTGAATGGCGATACCCATGGGCGCACCCACCGCGTAGGCGCCGTACATCGCCATGCCATTCCATGCCATGACCTTGCCTGCGTTTTGCGGGCCCACGAGTCCGATCCCCCAACTCAAGGAGCCGGTGACGATCAGGCTTTCGCCGCAGCCGAGCAGCACCCGCCCCAACAGCAGAACCCCAACCGAGGCGGCAGGTGACGAGACGAAGGCCAGCGACGCAAGGTAGGCCACACCTGACGCCGACGCCACCAGAAAGCCCGTGACCACGGACCGTTTGGCCCCACGCGTGTCGGAGAGGTTGCCTGCCCAGGCGCGAGAGAGCAGGGCCGCGGCGAACTGCGCGCCAATGACCACACCCACCACCAGCGTGCTCATGCCCAATGTGCTGGACACATGCAGGGGAAGCACCGGCAGCGGCAAGCCGATGGTGAGAAAGCTGACGAACACCGCCAGTGTGATCGGCAGCAACTTGAGAAAGACGTTGGCGACAGGTGGCGGATTTGCCACCTTGGTCGCCCCCGTGTGAGAACGAGAAGACATCAACAACTCCAAACATGAGTATTTGCTCGACATATGGAATAATATGAGTCATTGCTCACGTTGAAAACTCGCGTTCGGATGATCCCCATGCCACCCTTGCCTCAGCCACGCCGCGTCCCCCGCCAGAGCCGTTCTCGGGCCTTGGTGGACGCCATACTTGAAGCAACGGCTCGCGTTTTGACCGAGCGCGGCTATGCCGGAGCCAACACCAATCTGGTGGCCGAGCGCGCTGGCGTGAGCGTGGGTTCGGTCTATCAGTATTTCCCGAACAAGGATTCGCTCATCACGGCGCTCCATGAGCGGCATGCGGTGGAAATGCACGCAGCCATGGAGACCGTGCTGGCAAGCGCGCATCCACTGGACCTGAGAGGGAAACTGGCGGCCATCGTGCGTGCGTGGCTGGCGGCACACCAGGTCGCCCCTGAGTTGCATCGCGTACTGGAAAAGGAATTTCCTTTCTTCGATGCTCCGCCGGAGCAAAGCACGGCTGACCAAAGCATTCAGCACCGCATTCGCCAGTTGCTGGAAGACCACCAAAGCGAGGTCGTGCTGCAGGACCTGGAACTGGCGACATGGGTTGTACTGCGAACCATGGAATCACTGATCCATGCGGCGGTCATTCCGCCTGGCGCCCCTTGCCCCGCCCAGCAAGTCGAGCAGGCCATCGTCGAAATGCTGGCCGGCTATCTGTGTGGTCCGCAAAGACGTATGGTCTAAGCCTGCTGCCCTCTGCAATAGGCCACCAGATCCGCGATAGACAGTAGGGATCCTCCGTCATCATCACCGACAGTCACTGCCACAAGGTCAAAGATTGGTACGGTCTGGGGCTGATCTCCGTCATACCTGCAAGGCAAGGACAAGGCATCGGCTCGCGTCTGATGCAACAGGCGCTGGCCGAACCCGCGTACTACGCGCGCTTTGGCTTCCAAGCGCATCCGGGCCTGCAACTGCCGGGCCGCCCGGCTATTTCGTGGCACTGGCCTTCCACGGGCCAGTGCCCGAAGGCGTCGCGCAATACAGCGATGCCTTCAACGCCGCCGCCTGAGCCAGCGCGAAGGCGGCGACGTTCTGATGGGCTGTTGGCCTTGAACACCGGGCGCGGCCACCGCCGCGCCCGGATTTTTGAAGTACACCGCGCCCAGGACGGACCGGCCTGGGCGCGGTGCTGACGACGGTTATTCCTTCGTCTCGATGATCCACCACACGGCGCGCGCCAAGGCGCGGCCCGTGATGGGATGAATGTCGGTGAGGTCGGCGCGGGCCGACCAGCCCGAGGGCGGGAGGTGGCCGCGCACGTCGCCATCGCCGTGCCAGCGGCGAGCGCGCACCGTGCCGGGGGCGTAGCTTGCCGCCATGCGCGGGCGGCTGCTGGTGATGCGGGTCATGGGGGCTTCTCCTTCCGGCGAAGCGCCCCGGTCGAGGCCGGGGCGCTTGCCTTCGGCGCGGGTCAAGCGGCCAGCGCCTCGGCGGTTTCATCCGCCATTGCTTCGGCATCTTCCGGGGCGTCCTGCTCCGGGCCTTCGGCCTTGAAGATGGCAGGCATCCAGCCCGTGCCATCGGCCAGCCGCTCGGCCTCGCTGGCAATGTCGGCCTTCTTCAACTTCGCCAGCCGGGAAACCTGATTGGGCGCGTATTCGCCCACGGCTTGCAGAACTGCCGCTTTCGGAACGTGCTTGAAATACCCCTCGGCGGTCGGCTGCCACCATGCGGCCATGTCGAGGCCCACGGCCTGCGCCAGTTCCTCGCCGGGTTGCTGCGCCGTGGCGCGGGGCATCACCACGTCCACCGTGGAAGCCACGCACACGGCCAGCAACCGCACCAGTTCGTCTTGCGGCTTCGTCAGCAGCACGGCGAACAGTTCGGCGCTGTCTTCCGGCAAGGCTTCCCCGGCCACCTGTTGCAGTTTGCGCAGCGCCACGGCGGCAGGCGATTCCGGCCAATCCGGGGCCATGCCTTCCAGCCGGTCTTGCAGTTTGAGGCCCACGCCCAGCGGCAGAGAATCACGGTTGAGGCCGTAGCGCCTTTCCTGCAAGACGGTCTGCACCATGCCATGCACCACGGCAGCCAGCGCAGCTTGCGGATGACGTGCGACTTCGATTTGCAGCGCGGCGGTGCGGTGAGCGCTCAAGCGTTGCGCCAGCCGGTCGGACATGGCGACGCTCTTGGGTTGCTCGTCGTCCTCGCCTTCGTCGTCGTTCTCGGCGTCCGGGTCGCTGAAACCTTGGCGCAGCTTTTCAAGCGTGCGCAGCGCCTTGGCCTCGGCCTCACGCATCAGGCCGCGATGAATGACGGCCTCGCCGTTGCGGTCGATGGTGACGATGGCACCGGCTGCGGCCTTCACATTCGCGCCGTAGTCCTGCAAGCCATCTTCCAGCGCCTGCAACTGCTCGCCCACGGCTTCACCTTCCTCCTGCAAGGCGTCGGCCTTTTCCTCGTCGTCGGCATCCATCGCGGCGTCCACGGCTTCACCGATGGCCCGCATTTTCTCTTGCAGCTTTTCGATGCGTTGCGCTTCGCGCTTGTTTGGCTCGCGCCGTTCCCTCGGCGCACGCTGGAAGGCGTGCAGGTCGGCATAAGTTACGCCCGGCGTGGCGTCCACCCACGCCCAACCCTCGGCGCGGACAGTGGCGGCAATGCCTGCCAGCTTGTCTTGCGCCAGCCGTTCCAGCAGCGCGGCGTCGTTGAGGTACACGCCCGCATCGCCTTCCGCGAACAGGTCACGGCGGATGCCGCCGCCTGCGGCTTCGTAGCTGTCCAGTCCGACGAAGCGCACCAGCGGATGCCGGTAGGCGTCGATTTCCCTTTCGGTGAGGCGTTCGCGCAAGTGCGAGGGATGGCGCTGCCACTGCGGCGCATCGTAGAACGCGCTTTCCTGCGCGGCGTGGTCGTCGGTGATGGCAAGTGCCATCAACTGGTCAAGGCTCACGGCATCGGCTCGGTAGTCGGCCATCAAGCGCGGCGACACGTTGGCGAGCTTCAAACGGCGCTGCACCACCAGCGGCGTGACGCTGAAATCCGCTGCAATGTCCTCGATGGGACGGCCTTCGGCCACCAGCGCGGCGAAAGCCTCGAACTGGTCTGCCGGGTGCATGGCTTCGCGCTGCACGTTCTCGGTCAGACTGGCGGTGCGGGCCGTGCCATCGGCCACCTGCAAGCAAGGCACCTCCCAATCCTTGGCGATGCGGTGTTTCTTCGCCAGCAGCTTCAACGCGGCGAGGCGACGGCCACCGGCCACGACTTCGTAATGCTCGCCATCGGCAGATGCAATCACGATGAGGTTTTGCAGCAGGCCCACGCGCTGGATGCTTGCGGCCAGTTCAGGGATGGACATGCGCGGGGTCTTGCGCACGTTGCGGCCCGTGGGGCGCAGCACCAGCCGCGACAGTGGAACCAAAATCAGGTTCTTGGTCGGGTCGGCAGCTTCCAGCGGGATAGCTGCGGCGGTATTGACGGCGCGGGCTTCGGTTTGGGTAACGGCGTTCATGGTGTATCTCCAATCGAGTGAAACAAGGGAATGGAGGGGAAACCGCCCCTCCGACGGGGGGACGGTTCAGGCTTTCAACTGGCGCAGGCCATCGGCCAGCATCCAGAGGGCGCGATTGAGGCGCACATCGGAATCAATGCCCTGCACCGGGCGGGTCTGCTGGCGGCGTCCGTTGGCGCTGCGGCCATGCAATCCGCCCTTGGTCAAGTTCTCCTGCGTGCGGTTGAACACGCTCCACAGGTCGGGGCGGCGGTCATCGAACCGGCGCGGCATCAGGATTTGCGATTCGGTGATGGGCGCGGGCTTGTTGTCGGTGGGGTCGTACTTGAGGGCCAGCGCGGAACGGGCGAACACTTCGGCTTCGCCTTCGTCCAGCTTGATCGCGCGCATGGCATCGCGGGATTCCTTCACCCGCTCGAAGCCGCTCAATACCTCGAAAGCGCCTTCGATGACGGAACCGGCCACGTCGCCTTTGTGGGGTACGCGCACGTCCGCCA
>JBBSRE010000231.1:0-5121 GCA_038243365.1 Burkholderiales bacterium
GACTGGTAGGTCAAACAAGTCATCTTCTCGTACTTGTCTGAGCCTCCTGTTGAGGGTGTGCACTTTGTTGTTTAGATCGCCGGTGGCCTCGGCTCAGACGGACGCGCCAGGCACCTCGTTCTGTGCAGCCAGCCAGTGCGAAGGCGCTTGCCCCATGCGGCGCGCGAACGCCCGCGTCAGGGCGCTGGCGCTGGCGTAGCCCGTCTCCTCGGCCACCTGTTTCACGGGCAGCCCCTGCGTCAGGAGCGAGCGCGCAACGCCCATGCGCCAGCGGCCCAAATAGTCACCTGGCGTCTCGCCCAGCACCCGGGCAAAGTGCGCGGCGAAGCGGGCGCGCGACATGTGTGCCACCTCGGCCATGCGCGGCAGCGTCCATGGCGCGGCCGGGTCGGCGTGGACCGCGGCCAGCACGCGCATCAAGCGCGCATCGGCCAAGCCGCTGAGAAGGCCCGTGTCTACCAGCCGGTGCGCGATCGCGTGCCGCAGCAGCTGGATCACCAGCACCTCGCAGGCGCGCGCCAGCAGCAAGCCGTGCGCGCAGCGGTTGGCGTCTGCTTCTTCCCAGAGCAGTGCGCAAACGCTTTCCAGCGCCGGATGCTCCTGCAGTGGCACCTGCAGCAGCGCCGGCAGCGCGCGCACCAGCGGGTTGTCATCGGCCGACCCCAAGTGCAGTGCGGCGCTGAACAATGGCAAGCCGCCGGGCCCATCTGCCGACAGGCGGTGCGCGTCAGGGCGCGGCAGCAGCAACACACTCGGCCCAAGTACCTGTACACCCGCGTCGCCAATGCCATGCAGCCACATCCCCGCCCCGCCCACCAGATGCAGCATGCCGCCCGCCTGCGGCGCGTACTCGCACACCTGGCCCGGCGCCAAGAGGCCTTGCAACACCGGGCTGACCTGGGGCGGAAAACGCTGCAGCAGCGCCGAGAGGCGGTCTACTTTGGGATGATCGGTCATGTGATTGAGATTCTAGGTGTCTTTTCGTATCGGAATATGGCTTAAAGTGAAGACATCCTTCCACCACTATCGGAGACAGCCATGCTCATCCCCCGCCAAGCCGTACCGGCCCTCAGCGTTCCCACCCTGGACCACGGCGCTTTTGACCTGTCAGCGCAAACGCCGGCGCGCGCCACGCTGGTCGTGTTCTACCGGGGCCTGCATTGCCCGATCTGCTTTAAATACTTGCTTGAACTGGGACGACTGCGCGAAGACTTTGAAAAGCGCGACATTGAGGTGATCGCCATTTCCAGCGACTCCGACGAGCGCGCCCGCGCCATGGCCGACAAACTCGGCGCGCCGCAGTTGCGCGTGGGCTATGACCTGCCGCTAGGTGTGGCGCGCGCCTGGGGTTTGTATGTCAGCACCTCACGCGGCATGACCTCCATCAACATCGAAGAACCTGCGCTGTTTGCCGAACCCGGCGTGTTCATCGTGCAGGCGGACGGCAGCCTGTACTACGGCGCGGTGCAAACCATGCCCTTTGCCCGCCCGCACTTCGACGAGCTGCGGGGCGCGCTCGATTTCGCCATTGCCAAGGACTACCCGGCGCGTGGCGAATACACCGGCGCGGTGTAAGCGCGCCTCTGCGCGGAACTGCCGCCGCCTTACACGCCTGCGGCGTGCGCCTGCTCGTCGGCGTGGTAGCTCGAGCGCACCATAGCGCCCACGGCAGCATGTTGAAAGCCCATGGCATAAGCGGCTTCCTCGATTAGCTTGAACTGGTCGGGGTGCACGTAGCGGCGTACCGGCAGGTGGCTGGACGTGGGCGCGAGGTACTGGCCCACGGTGAGCATGGTGACGCCGTGACTGCGCAAATCCCGCATGACCTCCAGGATTTCTTCGTCCGTCTCTCCAAGGCCGACCATGATTCCGCTTTTGGTAGGGATCTGCGGGTGCAGCGCCTTGAACTTCTTGAGCAGGTTCAGGCTGAACTGATAGTCGCTTCCCGGCCGGGCTTCCTTATAAAGGCGCGGCGCGGTTTCCAGGTTGTGGTTCATCACATCAGGCGGAGCGAGCTTGAGAATCTCCAGTGCACGGTCGTCACGGCCGCGGAAGTCGGGGGTGAGGATTTCAATCTTCGTTTCGGGCGACAGCGCACGAATGTTGCGGATGCATTCCACAAAGTGGCCACTGCCGCCGTCGCGCAGGTCGTCGCGGTCTACGCTGGTGATCACCACGTATTTCAGGCGCAGCGCCGCAATCGTGCGCGCCAGGCTCAAAGGCTCGTCCTGATCCAGCGGGTCGGGCCTGCCATGTCCGACATCGCAGAACGGACAGCGGCGAGTGCACTTGTCGCCCATGATCATGAAGGTGGCCGTGCCGTTGCCGAAGCACTCTCCGATGTTGGGACAGCTAGCCTCCTCGCACACCGTGTGCAGCTTGTGTTCGCGCAAGATGCTCTTGATCTCGTAGAAGCGTGTGGTGGGCGAGCCCGCCTTCACCCGGATCCAGGCGGGCTTCTTCAGCACGGGCGCGTGCTCGACCTTGACCGGGATGCGAGACAGTTTGGCGGCGGCCTTTTGCTTGGCCAACGGGTTGTAATCAGCGCTGGACTGCGCTTCGCGGACGACGTCGGAAGTACTCATAAGATCAAGTTCAAGGCGAGAGGCGCGCGACCAGCTGTTTGCCAAGCACCTGCGCCACTTCGTCCCAAGTGGTGTGAACGCCGATTGTAGAAAGATCCACTGTGGTCAAGCCTGCATAGCCACAAGGGTTGATGCGCTGGTAGGGAGACAGGTCCATCGCAACGTTCAGCGCCACACCGTGCAGCGTGCAATGCCGTGACACCTTGACGCCGAGCGCGGCGATCTTGCCGAGGCCCGCGAAGTCGGGCACCGCCTTTGCGTGAAGCGCTCCATGGCGCGGACGCTGAGAAAGCGCTGCGTGGCTGCGAGGGTCATCCAGCCGCACATAGATTCCCGGCGCGTGGACCACCCTGTGTCCGGTCACATCGAAATGGGCCAGAGTGCGGATAACGGACTCCTCTAGCCGGTAGACGTATTCCTTGACGAAGTAGCCAGCGCGGCGCAAATCGATCAGTGGATACGCCACCACCTGTCCCGGGCCGTGGAACGTGACTTGGCCGCCACGCGTGGTGGCTGCAACCGGAATGTCCCCCGGGTCTAGAAGATGCTCCGCCTTGCCGGCCACGCCTTGCGTGAAAACGGGGGGGTGTTCACACAGCCAAAGCGCGTCGCCGGTATCAGCGTCCCGAACTTCGGTAAAAGTCTGCATGGCGCGCGCAGTGGTGACGTAGTCCACGCGTCCCAGGCGCTGCACTGCGAAAGGCATGCCTCTCGTGCTCAGAGAACCACTTTGACCAACGGGTGGGAACCGAGGGCTCTGTAAAGCGTATCCAGCTGCGCCTGACTGGTGGCGTTGACGGTAATCGTCACGCCCAAGTATTTGCCTCCGCTGCTGGGGCGCAACTCGACGGTGGCGGCGTCGAAGACGGGGTCGGCTTCGCGCGCCATCTCGAGCACCGCCGGCAGAAGTGCGGGCACCTGCAGTCCCATCACCTTGATAGGAAAAGCCGACGGGAATTCGATCAGAGAGTCTTTGCGCGCAACCGGTGTCGTGTCGAGGTCATCGGGTTGGGTGGAATCTGTCAATCCGGGCATGAGAGCAGCTTAGTCATTTTTTGATAGCTAGACAAGGAGAAGCCATGGGGGTCGGGCCGTGCAATCTCTCCGAAACGCGGGCTGCGCGCTTTGAAATCCGCGGCAGATGCAGCGGGGGCGAACCTACGTAAATTCCCCAATGCTCGGCATATGCATCACAAAGTGTCAAATCGCACGGGTTTTTACTTATAATCAGAGGCTTTGTTGGAAAGTCTCAGTACGTGAGCAAGGAGTGCTGACGTGAGCGACATGATCTCCGAGCCTGAAACTGAGGACGAAGACAGCGCGTTCAAGGCCTTGACGCCCGAGGAGGCGCAGGAATGGCGCAAACGGCATCCGGCGGTCTCTGTATGGCGCTTGGTGCTGTGGCAGATTCTGGTGGGTGCGGGCGTGGCTTTGTTGGCGACGGTCGTTACCCAAAGCGCAGCTTCCGGGCTGTCCGCCGCATACGGTGCCTTGTGCGTGGTGGTTCCAGCCATGGTCTTTGCGCGCGGAATCTCGCGCGTTCGCATGGCGCCGGGATCGGCGCTGGTAGGTTTCGCTGTGTGGGAGATCGCGAAAATCGCGCTAACCCTGGCGATGTTATGGACTGCGCCGCGCTGGCTGGGTTCGGTGCATTGGCTGTCGCTGGTGATCGCCATGGTGATCACGATGAAAACGTATTGGGTTGCGCTGCTGGCGCGGCCCAATGTCCGAAAAACGATTGATTGAGAGAACTTGACCGATGGCCGCTGACGCGCACGCACCGACTGCAAGTGAATACATCGTTCACCACCTGCAGCACCTCCAGAACATCAAGCAGACATCGATCATTGATTTTTCGGTGATCAATTACGACTCCGTCATCATCAGTACGCACGTCGGCGCGATTTCGCTTTTCGTATTTTGGCTGGCGGCGCGCAAGGCCACGTCGGGCGTGCCCGGCCGGTTCCAGGGCGCGGTGGAAATGATGGTGGAAATGGTCGATACGCAGGCCAAGGCCAGCATTCACAATGCCCAGAGCCGCAAGTTCATCGCCCCGCTCGCGCTGACGGTGTTTGTCTGGATCTTCATGATGAATGCCATGGATCTGCTGCCGGTCGACCTGCTGCCTGCCATCTGGGCGCAGATCTATGGCGCCGCCGGCCACGATCCAGCACATGCCTATCTGCGCGTCGTGCCAACCGCCGATCTGTCCACCACGCTCGGCTTGGCCACTGCAGTGCTGTTCCTGTGCTTCTTCTACAGCATCAAGATCAAAGGCATTGGCGGCTGGGCGCACGAACTGGTGACGGCTCCTTTTGGTACCAGCAAGAATCCTGTCTTCGCGCTCCTTTTGGGCGTCGTCAATCTGCTGATGCAGATCATTGAATACATTGCCAAGACCGTTTCGCATGGCATGCGACTGTTTGGCAACATGTACGCTGGTGAGTTGGTGTTCATGCTGATTGCCCTGATGGGCGGCGCAGCTGCCTTGTCAATTTCCGGCGTACTGCTCCCTCTGGGGCACATCATTGCGGGC
>JBBSRE010000232.1:0-5119 GCA_038243365.1 Burkholderiales bacterium
AAGGCAACAGCGCGGTGTTGTTGGGCGTGCCCAGGCACGACAGCAGGGCAAAAGCCGAGCCTTGGCTGAGCATCTGCTTGACGTTGTCCACCGTGCGCTTAGCCACATAGGCATCGTCCATGATGTTGAACTGGAGCGCGCGCCCGTTCACACCCCCCTTGGCGTTGATTTGTGCAATGGCCGCCTCCACCCCCTGGCGCATGCCGATGCCCAACCCGCCCAGCGGGCCGGTCAGTGCAGCGGAGCAGCCAATGGCAATCGTCTTGCTGCTGAGGCCCCCCTCGTCGGCAAGCGCGTTGCGAATGAAAGCGGGCGCGGCCAAAGCGGCTGCGGTGTATGAGACGAACTGGCGACGATGCACTGAAAAGCTCCCGAAATAGAAAGGAAGGGGCGAGGAGGCTGCTTCGAGGGTGAAGTGCCCAACCCAGCCGGGCGGAATGGTTGAAGTCAGAGGTCGGCTTGACGCCCAACGGGCTTGAGGAATGAGCGCTGACGCCATTCGAAAGCTTTCAACATCTGGAAACAAAGGGGGCGAGCGTGCGGTGCAGGCGCCTGCTCGTCAGTCAGCTTGGAGACCGTGGCAATTTACGGGGGGGGGTCGCAACAGGGATGACGAAGACATTTGCTGGGGTGCCCGGCCGTTTTGACAGGGCGCGCGTTACCGCCGTGTTTGTCGCTCTATAACGGGTTTCTCACTGGAGAAACTCGACTTTTCGCTCTGAGCGGCCCATGCGTGAGCCTTGGGAAAGGCCTTGACGGATAGGTGCGCGCCTGGATGGATGGGGCCGTTTGCGTGGCCCGGTGCATCGCAAAAAAACAACGCGGCTGAGCGGCAGTGGCCGTCTGGACCTGTTGCGGACCTGCCCAGTTCGGCAATTCATCGACTGCGTGGGCTAGACGCGTGGCTTTTGTCGCGAGCCATCTCCGGGCCCAAAAAGTGCATTCACGCCCATTCAGATGGTGCCGATGCCTTCCGCACCGGTAGCGTCAGGCACTTGCTGAGGCGCTTTCATGATGGGGCGCACCAGTGGCGTCGTCCACACACGGCTACGGCTGGCGTCCCCCATCCGGTTGCCGCAGTGGCTACGCCTGGTCGCCCTCTGCTTCGCTGCGCGCCAGCCGCTCGCTCTTCCAGTACACGTCGTCGCCGCCGTCCATGCGGTTGAGCACGCGAGAGAGCACGAACATCAAATCCGACAGGCGGTTGAGGTAGTGGCGGGGCGCCTCGCGCACAGCCTCCTCACTGCCGAGCGCCACCACCGCCCGCTCGGCGCGGCGCGCCACGGTGCGGCAGATGTGAGCCTGCGCGGCGGCGCGGGTGCCCGCAGGCAGGATGAATTCCTGCAGGCGGGGCAAGTCGGCGTTGTGGGTGGCGAGGGCCTGGTCGAGTTGCAGCACCGCTTCTTGCTTCAGCAGTTCAAAACCGGGGATCGACAGCTCGCCGCCAAGGTTGAAGAGCTGGTGCTGCACGTCGATCAGCAGCTCGCGCACGCCCTCGGGCAAGGTCTCGCACAGCAGCAAACCGATGTGCGAGTTGAGCTCGTCCACATCGCCCATAGCGTGGACGCGCAAGTGGTGTTTGGGCACGCGGGTGTTGTCGCCCAGGCCGGTGCTGCCGTCGTCGCCAGTGCGCGTGGCGATCTGTGTAAGTCGTTTGCCCATGCGGCTTGCTCGCTGTGTGGTGATGGAGCGGGCAAGGTTACATGAGGCGCCCAAATGTGTAAGGTGGCAACCGGAGGCAAAAGCGCTGGCGCGTTTCCGACGAACTTGCTGCAATGCCTCTCTGTTCAATGATTCGGAAGGAACCTCATGCCCACCAGAGCTCGTTCGCGCCATTTTTTCGATTCCCGCAGCGTGCTGCTTTTTGCCGCGCTCACGGTGGGCGGGGTCTCGGCCATGCATGCCCGTGCTGCAGATGCCCAGCCTTCGCCGCCCGCAGCCAGCAACCCTGCAAACGCAGCGCCCGCGATGGCGCAGCCCAAAACCCCACCTCCCGTGATCACTGCGCCGCCGATGACGACATCGCCGGCTTTCGGCCCGAGGAGCAACGCGGATGAGCACACTGGCGCCGCCCTCAACCCCGACAAACGCCCCACCATCAAGGCGACCCAGCCGACACCGCCCGCCGCAGCAGGCAGCCGCAACAACCCCGACGTTCGGCCCGCCATCCAGGCCACTGAGCCTTCTGCCGCAGCCAATGCGTTCGACCGGGCCGACAACAACAAGGACGGGCGTCTGAGCGCTTTAGAAGCGCAGAAGCTTCCCGCCATGAGCGAGCGTTTCCAGAAGCTCGACACCAACCACGACGGCCATCTGTCGCGCGACGAATTCAACGCCGGCGCCAAGCCCTGAACAACTCTGCCGACGCCCTGTGCGACAGGCGCCGATGGAGGCGCCTTTCTCGTGTCTCGAGATGTGTCGTTGATGTGTCGTTGATTTTCCGTGGATGCGTGGTCTACAACGGCGCTGACGCCAGGGGACATCGCGCAGCTGCGGAGGATGACCCACCGCATCCCGTTACCATGGCTTCCAGACCTGCTGGAGACCCGCCATGAACGCCCCTACCGCTCCCTCACACCTGCTTCCCGAAACCGCGCTGCGCCCCGTGCCGCAAGCATTGCTGGATGCGCTCAGCCAACGCTTCGGCGCGCAGTGCAGCACGGCGGTTGCTGTCTGTGAGCAGCACGGCCGCGATGAAGGGTCATTGCAAGCGCCCCCGCCCTCGGCTGTGGTGTTTGCTGAAAGCACCCAGGATGTGCAGGACGCCGTGCGCCTGGCAAGTGAACATGCGGTGCCGGTGATTCCGTACGCGGCGGGCTCGTCGCTCGAAGGCCATCTGCTGGCAATCCACGGCGGCATCAGCATTGACGTGAACCGCATGAACCGCGTGCTGACGATCAACGCCGAAGACCTGACGGTGACAGTGCAGCCCGGCATCACCCGCAAGCAGCTGAACGAGGCCGTAAAGGACACCGGCCTGTTCTTCCCCATTGACCCCGGCGCCGACGCCAGCATTGGCGGCATGGCCGCCACCCGCGCCAGCGGAACCAACGCCGTGCGCTACGGCACCATGCGCGAGAACGTGCTGGCGCTGGAAGTGGTGCTGGCCAGCGGCGAGGTGATCCGCACCGGCACGCGCGCCAAGAAAAGCAGTGCCGGCTACGACCTGACGCGGCTGATGGTCGGCAGCGAAGGCACGCTGGGCGTGATTACCGAAGTGACGGTGCGGCTGTACCCACTGCCCGAGGCCGTATCGGCAGCGATCTGCTCGTTCCCGAGCATTGAAGCGGCCGTGCACACCGTCATTCAAACCATCCAGCTGGGTGTGCCGATTGCGCGCTGTGAGCTGATCGACGCCCACAGCGTGCGCATGGTGAACGCGCACAGCAAGCTGAGCCTGCGCGAAGAGCCGCTGCTGCTGATGGAGTTTCACGGTTCGCCTGCCAGCGTCAAGGAGCAGGCCGAGACGGTGCAAGAGATTGCGAGCGAATTCGGCGGCAATGCTTTTGAATGGGCCAGCACGCCAGAAGAGCGCACCCGTTTGTGGACCGCCCGACACAACGCCTACTTCGCCGCGGTGCAAAGCCGCCCCGGCTGCCGGGCCATTTCCACCGACACCTGCGTGCCCATCAGCCGCCTGGCCGACTGCCTGCTGGAATCAGTGGAAGAAGCCGATGCCAGCGGTATCCCGTACTTCCTGGTCGGTCACGTGGGCGACGGCAACTTTCACTTCGGCTACCTGATCGATCCGAATAGCCCCACTGAGCGCACCACTGCCGAACAACTCAACCACCAGCTCGTCACCCGCGCACTGGCGTTGGGCGGCACCTGCACCGGCGAGCATGGTGTGGGTATCCACAAGATGGGGTTCTTGCTGGATGAAGCCGGGCCCGGTGCGGTGGGCGTGATGCGCGCGATCAAACAGGCGCTGGACCCGAAGAATATTTTGAATCCGGGGAAGATATTTGCCTGGTGAGCAGTAGTGCAGCGAGCTGCACTCAACGTTCAGTGACGCACAGGCTGGTGCATGACGCCAAAGCGCTCTGCCAGCGTTCGCAAACGCTTGTCCAGCGTCCAGAAGGCAATACCGGGTGTCATCAAGGTGGACGCCAGCAAGAGAAGATCTACCAGCCCGCAACCCAGCCCGAAAAGGGCTTCTCGTTCTACAAAAGCCCCCACCTCCGGCACGCTAGCTTGCGCGGTGTGCTGCAACCTTTCAAGGTCAGCCAATGTTTGCGCGCGGTTGGGCGGCGTGCCGCACGCAATCTCGCCCAACACCAGCGGATGCACCATGGCCATGTCCGACTCCAGCAGGCGAACGAGCTCCGTATTTCCGTGGCGGAAATGGTCGATCCAGATCGACGTGTCCACGAGAACGCTGCTCATGGCTGCGGGTTCTGGCGGCTGCGCTCGATTGTCTTCATCTCGGGCATGGTGGCGCCCAGAGCTGCGAGGCGCTTGGCTGACTGCACCCTCACAAAGGTGTTGATAGCCACACGAAACAGGTCAGCCCTGTCCATGGCCGGGTCGGACACCTCCAGGGCTTTTTCATACAGGGCATCTTCAATCGTCACGGTCGTTCGCATGGGCCCCTCATTGCATCAAAATTGACGTGATATTGCATCATATTTGATGTGGCTGCAACGGGCATAGCCTACCCAGCGATGAGGCCTAGCCCAATCGTGCCAAGGCTGCAAGCGCGGCTGTCTCGGCCCGCAGTACCCGTGGGCCCAGACTCACTGGTTGAAAACCATGCGCCAAAGCGACGTTCTCCTCTGCCGGCGAGAGGCCACCTTCAGGACCAGAGAGAAACAAGGCTGGGTGTGCTTCGACGGCCAATTCGTTCATTGGCCGGCTTCCCTCACGCAGCGACAAGAGCAAACGCTGCAAGCGTGCGTTCGCCGGCGCCTTCAACCACCCCGCCAGATCCACCGCCTCTGTCACCACCGGCACACGGTTGCGCCCGCATTGCTCGCAAGCTGCAATGGCAATGGCCTGCCAGTGCGCGCGCTTCTTGTCGGCGCGCTCGCCCCTCAGCTTGAGGACGCTGCGTTCGGCCAGCAGCGGTGTGATGCTGGCAGCGCCCAGTTCAGTGGCTTTCTCTATCAACCAATCCATG
>JBBSRE010000233.1:0-5118 GCA_038243365.1 Burkholderiales bacterium
CGCGCCGTGGCTGCGGCTCAAATGGTCGGACTGCATATCTGCGGCGTGGATCTGGTGTGTGAGAGCGTGTTGCACCCGATTGAAGAGCAGGCCGGCGGCATCGTTGAAGTGAACGCTGCGCCGGGTCTGCGCATGCACCTGGCGCCGTCATACGGCAAGCCGCGGGCGATCGGGCAGGCCATGGTCGATCTGGTTTTCCCGCAGGGCAACGACGGACGCATTCCCGTGGTCGCGGTCACCGGCACCAACGGGAAAACCACCACGGCGCGCCTCATCGCCCACCTGTTCTCGGCCCAGGGCCTGCGCGTCGGCATGACCAACACCGACGGCGTGTATGTCAACGGCCGCCAGATCGACAGCGGCGACTGCTCCGGCCCCAAGAGCGCGCGCAACGTACTGCTGCACCCCGAAGTCGACGCTGCAGTGTTCGAAACCGCCCGCGGCGGGATCCTGCGCGAAGGCCTGGGTTTCGACCGCTGCCAAGTGGCGGTGGTCACCAATATCGGCGAGGGCGACCACCTGGGCATGAGCTTCATCAACACCGTGGAAGACCTGGCATTGGTCAAGCGCGTGATCGTGCAGAACGTGGCGCCGGACGGCTACGGCGTGCTGAACGCGGCTGACCCGATGGTGGCCGCCATGGCGCCTGCCTGCCCCGGCAAGATCATCTACTTTGCCGCCGACCGCCACCACCCGGTGATGGCGACGCACCGTGCGCAAGGCAACCGCTCGGTGTACGTCGATGGCGACGCGGTGGTTGCAGCTGAAGGCTCCTGGCGCGAGGCCATTCCACTCAAAGATGTGCCTATCACCCGGGGCGGTCGCATCAGCTTTCAAGTCGAAAACGTGATGGCGTCCGTCGCGGCCGCCTGGGCCGCCGAACTGTCGTGGGAGACGATTCGCCGCGGCCTTTCGGGCTTTGTCAACGACAGCGACAACGCCCCCGGCCGCTTCAACGTGATGGACTACCGAGGCGCCACTGTGATTGCCGACTACGGCCACAACCCGGACGCCATGCGAGCGCTGGTGTCCGCTGTAGATGCCATGCCGGCCAAGCGCCGCAGCGTCGTCATCAGCGGTGCGGGCGACCGGCGCGACGAAGACATCCGGATTCAGACCGTCATCCTGGGCGCCGCCTTCGACGACGTGCTGCTGTACCAAGACGCTGCCCAACGCGGCCGCGCCGATGGTGAAGTCATGCGTTTGCTGCGCGACGGGCTGGCTGACGCGGCGCGCGTTCAGCACGTAGAAGAGATCCGCGGAGAGTTCGCCGCCATTGACACCGCGTTGGCGCGCCTCACGCCCGGCGATCTATGCCTGGTGCTGGTCGATCAAGTGGAGGAAGCGCTGGCCCACCTGGCGCGCCGCTGCGCGGAAGCCTGAAACGCGGTCCCAGCTCTTCCAGCCTGCGCGTTGACCGCAACTTTCTTTTCCGCTCTCCCTTTTTTTCACTTTCCCTTTCACGACGCCGCCTCCCATGCTCCATCGCCATCTGCGCAGCTTGCTGACGCCTCTCGCCCTCGTATTGCCGCTGGCCGTCGCGCATGCTGAAACCGTGGGGGAAGTCAGCACCGCCTTCAAGTTCGTCGGCCCCAACCACAAGGTGGTCGTCGAGGCCTACGACGATCCGCAGGTGCAGGGCGTGACGTGCTATGTATCGCGCGCACGCACCGGCGGCATCACGGGCGCGCTGGGACTGGCGGAAGACCGTGCGGAAGCGTCCATCGCCTGCCGACAGGTGGGGCCGCTGCGCTTTGCCAAGCCACTTCCCAAGCAGGAAGAAATCTTCTCCGAGCGACTGTCGATCCTGTTCAAACGCCTGCGCACCGTCCGCATGGTCGATGTGGACCGCAACACGCTGATTTACCTCAGCTATTCAGACAAGCTGATCGACGGCTCACCGAAGAACAGCATCACTGCCGTGCCGGTCGGCCGGGAGACGACCATACCGCTGGAAAAGTAGACGCAGAAGCATACGTGCACCGCCGCCTTTTTTAAGTAAAATCGGGCTCTAGCGCTTATCCAGCAAGCGTCAGTAGCTCTCTTTTATATAGCATCAGACTCAGCAGCAATCTGCCGCAGTGCTTGCTCAAAAGCCTCGACCGGCTGTCCGCCCTGGATCAGGCGGCGGTCGTTGATGACATATGACACAGCACCCGTGACGCCACTCCAGGGTTCTGCAGCAGCCGCCGATGTCCCAGCCCTTCCGTAACAAACAAGTCGCCATCGACCAAAAGCGAGGCGATCCGCCGACTGCTCGTGATCGGAGCCACCCGATCTGCCTCGTCGTGGACAAGCAATGTAGGCAACGAAATGTGCGGCGCCATCGTTTCCAAATCAAATTCAGACAAACACACCCCTCCTTGGTGGCCCAAGCGCTCAATCATGCGGTGAGTCCACGAATCAGGTAGGCCGAACGCGACAGCCACGCTCGCCACCATGCATGACGGAGATGACGGCGCAGCAATCAGCACCAATCGCTCCACGGCCAACGCCCGAGTGACCGCATAGGCGGATGCGAGCGCGCCGGCAGAATGCGCGACAACTCCGTGAAAACGACCACACCACGCTTGCAACGCAAAGAGCGCACGGGAAAACTGCGCGACGCTGCTTCTGCCGGCGCCACTCTCACCGTGGGCGGGCAAGTCCACAAGCGTCGGACAAAAGCCCGCATCCGCCAACACGTTGGCAATGGCATGCATCTGCACGGCGTTCCCGCCCCACCCATGAACCATCAAAACCAGTGGTCGTCCCGCCGTTCCCATGCGCTGGAACACCGCGAGCCTTCTTGCCTCAAACGGAATCTTGCACCAACTCCACCCATGGGACGCGTCCGAATCAGGCGGCAATTCCACGCAAGGCCTTGGCCGTGAGAGAAACCGCAGGGCGATAGCGACGCTGGCTTCGGGCGCCAGTCCGTACGTCGTGCGCAACAAGGCACCTAACCCACGCCGCTTTTGCGCACTGCCGTAGTGGCCGGCAAAAAAGTCAGATGCGACGTCATCCAGTGCTGCAAGGGCTGCAGGTTCACTGCGCATAGGTGCCAATGCCAATCAAGACCGCCACCGCCAACAAGCCGGCCCAGCCTGGGTGTCGACCGCGCGTGCCCAACAAAACGAATGCGGAACTCGCAAGCATCGCGCCGATGACGGCGACGGCGACCCAATCCGGCAATCCTTGTGATGGCAGAGAAGTCGCTTTGAAGATGATTACCGCGACCAGAAACGCCAGGACGGTGACCACATGCCAAGTGGCCCAGAGAATGCGGACGTGCCTTTCTCTGAGCACGCTGCCACCGTCGGTCGGTACGACTCCTTGGACCCGCATTCGCCTAAAAATCAGCACCTCACCAAGAACGCTGTGGATCACACCGACCACCGAGAGCAGCACCGCACCTGCCACGTAAAAATAGTTGTCCATCACGATTCCTTCTTTTGTTCGTTGATTGATTCGATGGGGCCGAATCGCAGGCGACTCACTGCGCTTTCCCCGCTAGCGTGCAAATGCGCTGCGCTGCCCACAAGCCGGTCTCAACTGCCCCGTCGGTCCACGGCATGCCCATGTAGTCGCCGCACAAAATGATTCGGCGCTCGGGCGGCAGGCCGCTGCGGTACTGCGCAATCGCACGCGCTCGGCCCACAGGGGACAGCGGCTCCGCACAGGCCCAGCGCTGCACCCTGTGCGTCACCACCGCGCTAGAGATGCCCTCCCAGCGGGCCTCCAGCCAGCGCAACACCTGCTCGACGACCGCGTGATCGGAATCGCCGGCATGGCGCCGCGCACCGTGGTCTCCCAACATGACCGTCATCACTTCGGGCGCCTGCGGAACTGACAGTCGAGCCGACTCCACGACCATGGAGGCCACCAGGTTGCAGCTCGCATGGGCCTCGTCCGATGAAAGCAAAAGTCCATGCACACCACACAGGTTGCCCGGTACCCGCCAATCCGCATGCATGCCGAGCGCTACATGCACCGCAGCCGCATAACGTGTATGCACCACGCCGCTTTCAAGCGCACTGGGTGCGGTCAGGAGCTGCCTGGCAACGGGCGCCGGTACAGCCAGCACCACCCAATCGACTTCGATGCGTTCGTTCTCAACAATCGCCGCCACACCTTCGGGAGATTCCAGCAGCGCATCGACCTGGGCGCCCGTGTGCACGTTCAAATCAGCGGCCATTGCGCGTGGCAGGCCGTTCCAGCCACCTCTGAGCGCCAACGCCTCGGCGCTTCTGAAGGACATCACCGCAGAGATCAGCGCCCTCGACGTGTTCTGCAACGTGTGGAAGTAGAACCCGTGAACGATGGGGGCAAGCAAGTGGTCTGTTGCGCCGTGTCCCAGGCTGCGCTTGCACCATGCCAATGCCTCTTCCGTGTCCAGTTTTGAGAACGAGGCATAGCTTGAAATGTCGCGCGACCGCGCAGTGAGAACCAAGGGGAGTGAACCGCCGATGAGCCTCGCGCATTCGTATCCACTCAGCAAGCCACCGGTGACGAGGGTGTTTGGCCGTCTTTGGTGCATTCTGTGAATCTGCCCATTGCGCTCAAACGCCGCCCATGGGGAGGTCTTCTGCAGCTTGCTCGCCATCCCTGCTCGCGCGAGCAGCGTTGGCATGTGCCGGTACCCGCTCGACGGAAATTGGGCGCCGCATTCGATAGTGCGGCCGTGAAAGGGTTCGCTCTTGACCCGCCCACCCACAGTTTCGGTACGCTCAACCAGTTGGACTTGGCATCCGGCGTGCTGCAGGGACTGTGCCGCGGCCAGACCCGCCATCCCTGCGCCGACGACGAGCACCCGAGGACTCTGTTGAAATACCGCCTGCGTTCGATTTGCCATGCACGAACTGTAGGACCTGTCCCTGCACCATACACAGACTGTATGTTGGAAAAACCATGCAAAAACTCTCGCGCGAAACCTGGATTCAGGCGGGCTTCCACGTACTGGACCAGTTCGGTTACACCCATCTTTCTGCAGAAAAGATTGCGCGGCGTTTGAACGTCACTCGGGGCTCTTTCTATCACCACTTCCGCAGCCGCTCAGACTTTGTCAATGCATTGCTGACGCGTTGGCAGCTGGACTATACGGACGAGGTTATCGCCCATTCCCGCGCTGAAGAAAAC